>CAYQFO010000166.1:0-3000 GCA_964416815.1 uncultured Rhodobiaceae bacterium
CGATGATGGCTTGGGCACTCAGCCGCTCGCCGGTAATATCATAATGGTCGCGGACAAAGCCGGGGCCGGAAAGCCACACTTCATTGCAGCTGTGTCGTCCGCAATAGCAAAGCGGACCCGGCGTTTCTTCGGGGTGCGGCGCGGCCAGAGGATTATGTCCCCATTCGCCACCAATCGCATTTGCGCCTTCAAGCAAGGTGCCGTTTATCACCAGCCCGCCGCCGCATCCGGTGCCGAGAATAACGCCGAACACGCTTGCCGCCTCCGCGCCTGCGCCATCCGTGGCTTCCGACAGAGCAAAGCAGTTGGCATCATTGGCCAGTCGCACCGGCTGCGCAAGTGCGGTTTCAATATCCTGCTTGAGGGGCTGGCCGTTCAAACATTGCGTATTGGAATTGCGCACGAGACCTGTTTCGGGCGACAGCGACCCGGGCATCCCAATGCCCACCGACATGTCTACCTGCTGGCCGGTGGGCGTGTCTACCTGCTGGCCGGTGGGCGTGGCCGCTTCACCGGCTTGCACCAAATCGGCAATCTGCCTGACAATCGCCTGATAATCGTCAGCCGGTGTCGCCCGCCGGTCGCGCCAGATAATCTCATTGCCATCATCCATGACAATGGCTTCCATTTTGGTGCCACCCAAATCAAGACCAAACCGCATTTTTATCCTGCCTTGCCGATGAGGCGATAATACGCCTAAACTCACCCCAATCTATGGGGAGGCAGATGAAACATCCAGCAGATTTCGAGGCCGAGGCACGCGCCAAAGTGCGCCAAATGAGCGTGACAGAAAAAGCCGCGCTCATGTCCGGCTCTGGCTTTTGGCATTTGCAGCCGCTGCCGCAATATGGGCTGGCGAAAGTGATGGTCGCGGATGGCCCGCACGGGCTTAGAAAACAGGGCGGCGATGTTGATAATATGGGGCTGCAAACCTCGGTGCCGGCGACGTGCTTTCCACCGGCGGTGACGCTTGCCTCAACTTGGAACCGCGCCTTGCTGGCCGAAGTCGGCGCGGCGATTGGTCGTGAATGTCAAAAGGAAAATGTTTCTGTTGTGCTGGGGCCGGGGGTGAATATCAAGCGCAGTCCGCTCTGTGGCCGCAATTTTGAGTATTATTCCGAAGACCCGTATCTGGCCGGTGAACTGGCAACGCAGTTTATCAATGGTGTGCAAGGCACCGGCATCGGCACCAGCCTCAAACATTTTGCCGCCAATAATCAGGAGGCGCAACGCATGGTGGTGGATACGCTGGTCGACCGCCGCGCCCTGTTTGAGATTTACCTACCGGCCTTTGAAACCGCCGTCACCCGCGCCCAGCCATGGACGCTGATGTGCGCCTATAATCGCCTGAACGGCAGCTATTGCAGTGAGCATGAGGAATTGCTGAGCGATATACTGCGCGACCGGTGGGGCTTTAAGGGATTGGTGATGACCGATTGGGGCGCGGTGAATGATCGCCCGCGCGGTATCGCCGCCGGTTTGGAATTGGAAATGCCGAGCAGTGGCGGAATGAATGACGCGCTGGCAGTGGCGGCGGTCAACGCCGGTCGTTTGAGCATGGCAGTGCTGGAGCGCGCCGCGTGTCGTGTCGCTGCGCTTAATCTTGCGGCGCAGAAATTAGCCGCGCCGGTTGAAGTTGATTTTGACGCGCATCATGCACTGGCGCGTCGTGCGGCGGGCGAGGGCGCGGTGCTGCTCAAAAACGAGGGCGATATTTTGCCCCTACAAAAAACCGGAACGCTGGCGGTGATTGGTGCCTTTGCCGCCACTCCGCGTTTTCAGGGGGCGGGCAGTTCGCAGGTGAATGCCACGCAAACTGACAAGCCGTTGGATGCTTTTCGCGCTGTTCTGGGGGCTGAAAATGTTTTCTACGCGGCGGGCTTTGAGGCCGAACATGCCAAGCGCGATATCGCCCTGATTGACGAAGCCGTGGCCACGGCCAGCAAGGCCGACCAAGCTGTGTTGATGGTTGGGCTGCCGCCTTTATTTGAGGCGGAGGGCTTTGACCGCACGCATTTACACATGCCCGAGCAGTTGGACGCGCTGGTTAAAGCGGTGCTGGCGGCGAACCCGAAAACGGTGATTGTATTGTCGAATGGCGCGCCGATTGCCATGCCGTGGGTTGATGCGGCCGCAGCCATATTGGAACTCTATCTGGCTGGACAAGCCGGTGCTGGTGCGCTGGTTGATTTGCTGTTTGGCGAAATTGCGCCGAGTGGCAAGCTGGCCGAGACTTTTCCTCTGGTGCTGGCGGATATGCCGGTGCAGGAAAATTTTGCCAATCACAAGCGGCAGATTATTTACCGCGAGGGGCTGAATGTCGGCTATCGCTATTTTGTGAGCCACGACAAGCCAGTCTTGTTTTCGTTCGGGCACGGGCTGAGTTATACGCAATTTTCCTATAGCGATGTATCGGTGGCGGGCGATTTTGCCGGACGCGATACGCATATTGAAGTGCGCCTGACGGTGCAAAATACCGGTCGTCGTGCCGGCGCGGAAATTGTGCAGCTTTATGTGCGCGATGTGGAAAGCACAGCCTATCGCCCCGACCGCGAGCTTAAAGGTTTTGAGAAGGTGCATTTGCAGTCGGGCGAAAGCCAGCAGGTAAGCATGGTGCTTGACTGGCGCGCTTTTGCCTATTTCGATGTGACGCTCGACGATTGGGATGTGGAGCCGGGGGAATTTGAGATATTGCTGGGCGCGTCCTCCACCGATATTCGCGAGACCATCCGCATCGCTGTGCCGGACGATGGGCGCAATCAGACGCGCCTCCACGAGACGCCCTATGTGGTGATGGGCGATGCACAATTAACCGCTTTGGGGCTGCGCCTCTCTGCGCCCGAGGCGATAAAACCCTATCACGCGAATACGACATTGGCCGATATTCGTCATAAATGGCTGGGGCGTCGGCTGATTGCGCTGGTCTTCAAAATGGCACGCGCGACTTTAAGCCCAACGACCGGCTCGCCGGTGCAACGCAAAATGCGCGAAGAAATGCTG
>CAYQFO010000167.1:0-2928 GCA_964416815.1 uncultured Rhodobiaceae bacterium
GTCTTTTACCGGATGAAGTTGAACATCGCGGGTAATGGCGCGATGCGTCTTGCCGTCCAGTTCAATATCCAGCAATGTACCCATGATGCGCCCGGTATTATAGAGTTTGATAATATCGCGCATGGCGATGGAAATACCTTCAGGGTTTGTTTTATCGCCATAGATAATGGCTGGCACATGGCCTTCGCGGCGTAATGCACGGGCGCTGCCTTTGCCGACCTGTTCGCGTTTTTGGGCAACAATATTGTAAATATCAGTCATATCCGTCTCCGACTGTTGTCAGCTTATAGTCGCGTCTTTTGCTGCTTGCAAGCTCAATCGGGTTTAGTCAAACAGGTTGGAGACCGAGTTTTCTTCGCTGGTGCGGCGCATGGCTTCGCCAATCAATACGGCAATTTCGATAATGGCGAATTTATCCGAGGCCAAAATTTCTTTTGTTGGTTTGATGCTGTCGGTTATCAATAATTTTTGAAGTTTGGACTTACTGACGCGTTCGACCGCCTCGCCGGACAACACGCCGTGCGTCACATAGGCCGACACACTCGCCGCCCCGGCGTCAGACAGTGCGACGGCGGCATTGCATAGTGTGCCTGCGCTATCGACAATATCATCAACGAGCAGGCAATTGCGTGCCTTAACATCACCGATAATGTTCATCACTTCGCTGCTGCCGGCTTTTTGGCGGCGTTTGTCGACAATCGCCAAATCGGCGCCAATACGATTACCCAAGGCGCGGGTGCGCACCACGCCGCCGACATCGGGCGATACCACCATTAAATCATCGCCGTTAAAGCGTTTTTTAATATCTTCCACAAATACCGGTGCGGCATAGTGATTGTCGGTTGGAATATCGAAAAAGCCTTGAATTTGACCGGCGTGCAAATCCATGGTCATCACGCGGTCGGCACCGGCGGCGTCAATCAGATTGGCCACCAGCTTGGCTGAAATGGGTGTGCGCGGTCCCGGTTTTCGATCTTGTCGCGCATAGCCGAAATAGGGCAAGACGGCGGTAATGCGTCGCGCTGAGGCACGGCGCAAAGCGTCAATGACAATCAGCAATTCCATCAAGTGGTCATTGGCCGGAAAGGATGTGGACTGAATAACAAACACATCTTCGCCGCGCATATTTTCCAAAATTTCGACAAACACCTCGTGATCGGCGAAACGCCTGACTTCCGATGCGGCAAGCGGCACATTCAAATAGTCGCTGATGGCCTCAGCCAGAGGAAGATTGCTGTTGCCTGCCAAAATTTTCATGCCATTTTCTCCAACCCCTAATTCCACCCTGCATATCAAAGCTGACGCAGCTGTGCAATTTTAGATTTTCATTTGTCCCCGAAGTTAAATTTTCGATAGGCAAATGGCTGATATTTGTCGGCCATAATCAGCTTCTTTATCATGCGTGGCACGGCGATAGGAAAAAAATAAATCCGCCTCGCCATAAGTGCAATGGTTAAGGTTTGCTGCGTCAACATGAGAACGCTCCAATTGACGCATAACAAATTGCGGCAAATCAAATAGGGCATGTTCTCCACGCGCGGCAGTGAATAAATCCCCGTCATCACCATAAGTATCGCCGAAACGGGCGACAAACTCCGGCCCAACCTCATAAGCATCAGCCGAAATGGCAGGGCCGACAACGGCCCTTATGTGGTGGGCGCCGACACTTTGCATGGTTTCGACCACGCTTGCAATAATACCGTCATGGGCGCCGCGCCAACCGGCATGGGCGGCACCAATCACGCCATTTTCCGCATCAGCCAGTAAAACTGGCACGCAATCGGCCGTCAAAACGCCAATGGCCACGCCGGCGGTTGTGCTGACCAGCGCGTCGGCTTTTGGGGCGTTATTGTTATCTGCGTCATCGGCCACGAGGGCGGTTATCGTGCTGTGCGTTTGGTGGCCGGTGACAAGCCTATCAGCGTGTAAATGCTTACGCACACAGTCTCGATTTTCAAGCACGGCGTCGCGGGCATCATCTGACCCCAGACCAGTATTGAGGCTTGCATAAAGACCGGTCGATACGCCCCCTTGTCGGGTAAAAAAACCATGCGGCACACGCAGCGTCTCATTCACAATCGGGCATAATATTTTCATGGCGCAAATGCGCCACTGCTGAGCGTCAGCACTTTGAACAAATCACCCATTTGGTTAGGCGCAATCAAGCGTGTGCGTTCGGCGCAGATGGCACTGGCACAATCGGGCTGTGCGGCGCAAAGGTTTTGCGCCCGCAAATCAATCCCCAATGCCGACAAAAACGCGCCTTGCGATATAATCGCGCTTGGTGTCAAACCAGCGGCGCGACCACAGGCCGCCAGTGAGGCGAAATTAACATGGGCGGTCAAATCGGCCATGCCGGGACGCGCCAATGGGTTAACCGTTTTATGCGCTTCGAGTGCCTGAAAACTGTCGCCTGCTTTCGGCGTGGCGTAGCCATAATCAATCACCAATAGCACCCCGCCTTGTGCTTTGAGCCGTGCGCCTAAATCGGCCATCATGGTTTGCGCGGCGGGGCAGGTTTCAATAATATCGTCCACTTGTAGAGCATCGGGCAGTAGGCTGCCCTGCGTGTCAGAAATGTGCGTGTCAGCAAACGGATTTTTTGTCATTGACCGGTCCTGCATTGTTAGTTCGCCATTTTGTAAACCGACACAGATTTCTGCCCAGCCCTGAGCTGTTTTACGATATTGCACGATAGGTAAAGCATCGAAAAACTCATTGGCAATCACCAGCATCGGGCAATCAGTAGGTAGGGTGTCAATGGCTGTGTGGTGGACGGCCTGCGGCACGGCTTCGGCTTGGATAGGCTTTAATATCGGGCTGACATCGACAAAGTGTATCTGCGCGGCTGCCAAAAAACGCGGATGCACAGTGGCGGCGCGGCGTGCATCGGCCATCAACGTGCCGCGCCCGGGGCCCAACTCCACC
>CAYQFO010000168.1:0-2881 GCA_964416815.1 uncultured Rhodobiaceae bacterium
TGCAGGCTTTGGGCAGGGCGCACGGGTCGGGTATTTCCAGCGGTTGCGCCAGCAGCGATACAAATATGTCTGGCGTGGTGGAAGGGTCAAAGCCAATTTTGCTTTTCTTGAAGCTGGCCAGATAGTCCATCATTTGGTTTGGTTTTTTCACGCTCACACCCTTGCCGATATGGGTGGTGATTTTATCGCTGACGCGCTGCGGGTTGATAAACCAGTCAAAATTGCCGTTTTTGTGCAGCAGGCCGAACGACAGGGCAAAAGGCGTGTGCGGCACATCTGTGGCGCGGATATTCAGTAGCCACGCAATATTTTCCGGTTGTGTGAGCAGAACGCTATCAACTTTCCGGTGTTTTAAGTCACTGGCAAGTTTTTTGCGTTTGTCGAGCGACGTCATTCCCGCCAGCCGCGTGGGATGAATCTTCACCAGCGTTTCTGGCAGGGCAGGTCGGTCGTGCCACAAAATATCAAGCGGATTGGAACGCATTGGTTTTATTTTTGCGCCAATATTCTTGACCGCCTTGCGATAGGTTTTGACACTCTGATGGCTGTGCAGGCGCGGGTCAAATCCGATTGTCTGGCCGCGTTCCAAATTTTTTGCGAGCCAATCGGGCGGCATGGTGGCGGGTATCTGCACAATGTCAAATTGCGATGTGTCAATCTGTTTGGGTGCCTGCAAAATATAGCGACCATCGACAAACAACACCGCTTTGCGCGCCAGCACAATGGCGATACCGGCCGAGCCGCCAAAGCCAGTCAGCCATTTCAGCCGCTCATTGGCGGCGGGGAGATATTCGCCTTGAAATTCATCCTCGCGCGGGACAATAAAGCCGTCCAATCCGCGCCTGCGCATTTCTTTGCGCAACGCCGCAAGACGCCGAGGGTTGCCGCAATCAGACGAGTCATTTTCAAAATTTTGAAACATGGCCTATTCTAGCGTCTCAGTGTTTTTTGACATAATCGTCCAGCACTTTTTTGTTTTCTGTTTTTTCGAAGGCGATGGTTAGCTTATTGCCATCAATCATTTCAATGCGACCATAGCCGAATTTTTCATGGAAGACCCGCTCGCCGCATTTATATTTACTTGCCGCCTTGTTGGCGACCGATTTGGCGTGACCCTCAATAATCGGGGGTTGGCGTCGATGAGCCAAATTATGATGGGTGGCGGCGTTATCAGTGTCCCTTACAGGCGGTGTGTTTTGCGCCACTTCCACATGCTCGGGCGGCAATTCGTCGATAAAGCGCGAGGGCAGGGCGGCATTCCAGTGGCCATGCGTTAGGCGATTACCGACAAAAGAAATGGCGACGCGTCGGCGGGCGCGGGTAATGCCGACATAGGCAAGACGGCGTTCTTCTTCCAGCCCCTTTGTGCCGCTTTCATCAAGGCTGCGCTGGTGCGGAAACAACCCTTCCTCCCAGCCCGGCAAAAACACATTGTCAAATTCCAGCCCTTTGGCGGCGTGGAGCGTCATAAGGGAAACCTTGTCGTCATTATCGTCATTTTGCGCGTCCATCACCAGCGAGATATGTTCCAGATAGGCGGCCAGCGTTGGAAATTCGCCCATGGCGCGGACGAGTTCTTTCAGGTTTTCAAGCCTACCCGGCGCGTCCGGCGATTTATCGGCCTGCCACATTGCCGTATAGCCGCTTTCATCCAGCACCATTTCGGCCAATTCGGTATGCGGCATGTTTTGGGCCAAGTCGCGCCAGCGATTGACGCTCTGCACAAATCCTGCCAAGGCGCGCCGCGCCGCAGGTTTTAATTCTTCGGTGTCTATTATTTCTCCTGCCGTGCGCAACAGTGATTGGTTGCGCCGCCGCGCTGCACCGTGCAATATCTGCAAGGCGACATCGCCCAGCCCGCGCCGTGGCCTATTGCAAATCCGTTCAAAGGCAAGGTCGTCGTCAAGCTGGGCAATCAGCCGTAAATAAGCATTGGCATCACGAATTTCCGCCCGCTCATAAAACCGCGCCCCCCCAATCACCCGATAGGGAATGCCAAGCCTGATAAAGCACTCTTCAAATTCGCGCATTTGAAAACTGGCGCGCACTAATATGGCCATTTCATTCAATTTCTCGCTGTGACGTTGATGGGTTTCAATATCATCTCCGGTCAGGCGGGCTTCTTCTGCGCCGTCCCATGCACTGCGTATGGCAATTTTCTCGCCATCCTTGCGGTCGGTCCATAGGGTTTTACCAAGGCGGCCTTGATTGGCGGCAATCAGCCCCGATGCGGCCGCCAGAATATGCGGTGATGAGCGGTAATTACGCTCCAGTCGAATAATCTGTGCGCTCGGAAAATCCGTTTCAAAACGTAAGATATTGTCCACCTCAGCCCCGCGCCAGCCATAGATGGATTGGTCGTCATCGCCGACACAGCAGATATTGCCATGCGCCTGTGCCAAGAGGCGTAGCCAAAGATATTGCGCAGCATTGGTGTCTTGATATTCATCCACCAGAATATGCTTGAATTTCTGTTGATAGTCGCGCAATACATCGTCATTTTCACGAAACAGGCGCAAGCTTTCCAGCAGCAAATCACCGAAATCGGTGGCGTTCAGAATTTTCAGCCTTTGCTGATAGATGGTGTAAATTTTACCGCCGCGTCCATCGGCAAAACTGTTGTCCTGATTCTCCGACACATCTTGCGGCGACCAGCCTCGATTTTTCCACTGGTCAATCAGTATCGCCATTTGCCGGGCAGGCCAGCGTTTTTCATCGATGTTTTCCGCCTGAATAATTTGCTTAAGCAGGCGTATTTGGTCATCCGTGTCAAGAATGGTGAAGTCCGTCCGCAAGCCCACCAGCTCGGCATGGCGGCGCAAAATTCGCGCCGAGATAGAATGGAATGTCCCCAGCCACGGCATTCCCTCAACAGTCTCGC
>CAYQFO010000169.1:0-533 GCA_964416815.1 uncultured Rhodobiaceae bacterium
GCTGTTGCATGCGCTCAATCATCAATGGATTGGATTTATTGTGCGCCTCTTGCGTGCTTAACGCATCGCGCCTCGGTTAGTTTTGACGCATGAAAATAATTGAATATCTTATTCCCGACTTGACTCTTGCGTGATAACATAAAGAATGCGCGATTCGTAAGTGAAAGAACGGATAAGCCGATGACACCAAATGTAGCCACAGTTAATGCCGTAGCAGATTATTTTCTGCTGAAAGCGCAGCCTGAATCTGGTGATGTTATCACAAACCTTAAACTACAAAAGCTAGTTTATTACGCTCAGGCGTGGTGTTTGGCATTGAATAATCGTCCTTTGTTCCAAGACGAGATTCAGGCTTGGATGAAGGGACCAGTGTGTCCAGAACTATATCATCGTTTCAAAAAATATCGCTGGCAGGGAATCGACCCGGCATGTCTAAAAACCAAACCATCAGAAGAAATTTCCGAGGACGACCAAGAGTTGCTTGATGAAATTTGGGATGTTTATTCCAAGTTTTCCAGTAGCGAACTGATAGC
>CAYQFO010000169.1:543-2872 GCA_964416815.1 uncultured Rhodobiaceae bacterium
CACATTCCGAAGACCCATGGAAAAATGTATATGGCGATTTGCCGCCGGGAACACATTGCATTAAAGAGATTACGCATGATGCGATGAATATTTTCTATAAGAATAAGTTGAATGAAGAACAAGAAAGCAAAACTTCCTCAAACGGAAGCCCCACGGCTTGATAAGGAAATAGAAGGCCGGACGGTTGAGTTTATTTGCACCTTTCTGGTTCAGAGAGGTAAGTTTTCTTGGGCAAAAGGAAGTCATGTAGAGCAAAAAAAGGTCAAGCAAATACTTACAAGATATAGCGGGATAAAACTGTGTGACTTTCGTCAAAGTGGTCATGACTTCAAAATATATAATGGCATTCCAAGCCCAAGTGTTGCGGATTTATCCCCGGATTTAGCCCCGGATATGGTGGATTTGGAGCGTATATGGCGGTTTCGGATAAACCGAAAAATTCGGATATTGGGATATTTGTTTGAAAATCGATTTTATATTTGCTGGATTGATTGGAAACATGACACATAAAATTAAACTTTTATTCCCCCCCCCCTCAATCGCGTAAATCCAGCCAAGCGCATTGCGCCTCGGTGAGTGCGATGGTGCAGGCGGCGATGCTGTCGTCAAGCTGGGCGATATTGCGCGGGCCAATCAGCGCGAAAACCGGAAAAGATTGGTGTAGCACATAGGCCAGCGTAATCTGAATAGTGCTGACGCCCAATGTTTCAGCCAACCCAAAGGCGCGGGCGCGGCGTTGCATATTTCCCGCCGACCCCCAAACGCGCTGCATTTCATCCAGCGTCGGGTCGGCACCATGGCGCGAGGCGACTTGTTGACTGGTTTCCCAATTGAGAAAAAAACCACGTGCTTGCGATGACCACGCAAAAAGCGGCATATTATTTTGCTCGTGCCATGCGCGAAAATCATCGGTGGATGCCGCCAGACACCCATCCCAGACCGGCTGCTGCATTCGCGCCAGCGAGAAATTATTGCTGACGAGGCTAAAGCCTTGCAGCCCACGCTCGGTGGCGCGTGTATTGGCTTCGTCAATCCGCGCCGCCGTCCAATTTGAGCCGCCAAATTGTTTTATCCGTCCGGCCGCGACTTCGTGGTTCAGCGCATCCAGCCATTCATCCACCGGCACATTGGCGTCATCGCGGTGCAGGCAATAAAGGTCAAGATAATCGGTTTGCAATCGCTCCAGCGTTTTATCAAGCTGTCGGGCGACAGCCTCTGGTGTGCATTCGGGCGGGTGCGCGCCCTTGCTCATAATAACCAATTGTTCGCGTATGCCGCGCGCCGTCATCCATTGCCCCAGCAATTTCTCGCTCAGCCCGTCGCTATAAATATGCGCCGTGTCAAAAGCATTGCCCCCAGCCTCGACAAAAGCATCGGCCATGGCGGCCATGGTCGGGGCGTCAATCTGATTGTCCGTGCCGAGCATCAACCGCGACACCGGCTTGGCAACCCCGGGCAAATCACCGAGCGGGATACCCCCTGCCGCAACGGCTATTTTTTGGCCGAAAAACCCCTTATCCGTAAGGCGGTCTGCCGCATAGCTAACCCCCGCCGCCTGCCGCCAGCGATCCAGCCAATAGGCGGTGTTGATAGAAAACGCCGGTGTTACCAAATCAGAATGGGTGGCTCCGGCGTTAATGAGTTCTGCCATATGGTCGCCCTCCACGGCATAAAGCGGACGCGTCTCGCGGGCCTTATGCTTGAAGATTTTACCGTCCGGCGCGATAATTTTTATCGTCTGATTGTCCGGCCCGGGATGCCATGCCTGTTCGATGAGCAATGTGGCTTTGTCGCCAGTGAGGCGAATTTCCCACGCCATTTTTGTGTCAATGGCGCAATGCAGTTCGGCCTCAAAGCCGTCATAGGCAAGGCGGGCGTGGGCTTCGCCATCCACGCCGCCCGCATCCGAAGGCATCAAACGTGCCGCGCCCGTTAGACCGCTCGGCTCGCCCAGAAAATAACGCGCCGCCGTGAGCGGATAAATGCCGATGTCAAGAATACCGCCGCCGCCCCGCGCCGGAGTGTAAAGCCGGTGTTCCGGCGTGTAAGGCAAGGCAAAGCCAAAACTCGATGAAAAACCGGTCGGCTTACCAATCGCGCCATCGTCAACCAGCTTTTTTGCCAGATGCATGCGCGGGTGCATGAGATACATCAATGCTTCAACCAGTAACACATTGGCGCGTTCTGCCGCGCCATAAAGGCTCAACACTTCCCCCTGATTCAAGCCAAGCGGTTTTTCACACAAGACCGGCTTGCCGGCATCAAGACAGGCTTTGGCCCATTGCAGATGGCTGTCATGCGGCGTGGCGATATAGATGGCGTCAATATC
>CAYQFO010000170.1:0-2833 GCA_964416815.1 uncultured Rhodobiaceae bacterium
CCCTAAATGATGGGTAGCGTTCAAACCTATGCAAGTGGTCAAAAGAATAAAGGCTTAACAGATGAAAACAGTTGATTTAATGGGTGCGCCGGGGTCGCCCTATACGCGCAAAATGTTGGCACTGATGCGCTATCGCCATATTCCCTATCGTGTTCGCTGGCAAGGCATTCATGCAGGCCGCGCACCGGATGGCCATGATGCTTGGCCGCGCCCGAAAGTGCCGCTCTTGCCGACCTATTATCTGCCGAATGAAAACGGCACGCTGGAAGCCGTTACCGATACCAGCCCGATTTTACGCCGCTTCGAGCAGGAATTTGAAGGCCGTAGCACCATCCCTGATGATAGCGTGCTGGCTTTTCTCAACTGGCTGATAGAAGATTATGCCGATGAATGGTTGACCAAGGCCATGTTTCACCATCGCTGGCACTATGCGGCTGACATTAAAAAGGCTGGTGACATTTTGCCGCGCTGGCATAATCCGACTGGCACGGATGACGAAATTGCCCCAATCTCCGAGATGATAAGCGAGCGGCAAATATCGCGCCTTTCCTATGTCGGTTCAAACGACGTCACCAAGCAGACGATTGAAGACGCTTTTCACCGCTTTTTGACCTTGTTCAACGCACACATTCAGACGTCGCAATTTGTTTTCGGGACGCGTCCGGCCTCGGCCGATTTTGCGATTTACGGGCAGCTGACCCAACTGGCTCTGTTTGACCCAACCCCGCGAGATTTCATCACCGAGCAATTCCCACGCATTTATGCGTGGACGGAGGTCATCGAAGACTTGTCGGGGCTGGAGGTCAACGAGCAGAATTGGATAAAAGGCGACACCTTGCCCGACACCTTGTGCGCCCTGCTGAAGGAGATTGCCGCACTTTATCTGCCTTACCTAAAAGCCAATGCGGCGGCGGTGAAGGCCGGAGCCGAAATGGTCGAAACCGAACTTGACGGTCGCCCGTGGACGCAAAACCCATTTCCCTATCAGGCCAAATGCCTGATGTGGCTTGGCGAACAATATGACGCACTTGGGCAAACCGACCAAGCCCGCCTTGCCAAAGCAACCAAAGGCACCGGACTGGTAGAGACATTTTAGCTATTCTCAAATTTCGGCAAGACCAGCGACAAAACAATCGCCGGTATCAGCAGCAGGGTGGCCAATATCAAGGCGATGTCATAATTGCCAGTGACGTCCCAGACATAGCCGATATAAACTGGGCTGATACCAGCGCCGAAAACAAAAATCGAATAGAGTAGCCCGTAAATCACTCCGTAATGCGCCAGACCAAAATAACGCGCTGTGTAATAGCCAAGCAGGTCAACCTCGGCACCGACGCCAAACCCAAGCGCAATCGCAGCAGGCAAAGCAAAGCCTATCCCCCCCCACCCAAGCGCAAAACACCCCAGAGCAACCAGAGAAAAAACCACCGCCGTTAAATAGGGTGCAAAAATACGGTCAAGCAAAAACCCGACAAGCAACCGCCCGAGCATGACCGACACGCCCATAATGCCTGCAAGCCTGCCGACTTCCGCAAGCGTCATACCATTGTCTTGTAAAAGCGGGATAAAGGCCGGAATAAGCCCCAACACGGCCAGAGAAACCAAAAAGAAAAGGCCGCCCAGTTTCCAAAAAGTCGCCGTGCGCACGGCCTGCGTGAAAGTCAAACCCGTTTCTGCCGCCGCCAACATGTCATTATTATCGGGCTTATCTTGCGTCCCATCTTCCGGCGCATCACGGATAAGTAGGTAAACAATCGGAAACAGCACTATGATAATCAAAAACATAGCGACATAACCAGTGCGCCAGCCATTTTCGGCGACAAAAGGCGTCATAAAGCGCGGCATCAAATAGGCCATTACGCCGGTTGAGGCTAGGCAAATGCCCAATGCCAGACCGCGATATTTGACAAAAAACGCATTCACCGCACGGGTAAAAGCCACAGCGGTTGCGGCCACGCCGAATATGGCCAAACCGGCCGAAAGCACATATAATTCCCATATCGAGCCAGCCATGAGAGGAAATCCCAATAAAAACGTTCCATATCCGAGGAAGGCAATCGCTATCACACTCCGCAAGCCATAGCGGTCTATCAGGCGTCCGGCGAAGGGCAGCAGGAGCATCATCACCAAGACGATAGCGGTTGTTTGTCCGCCGATTTCGGCGCGGCTCCAGCCGAATTCATCCTGCCACGGGCGCACCCATCTCCGCGCCGAATAATAAATCATAGAGGGCATGCTTATTCCCATGCCGATAAAAGCCGCCAGCAAAACTGACCAACCGCGCTTAAATTCATTGTCCACCTGAGCTGATTGCATAGACCGATTCCTCCCACGAGACTTTGGTAAGCATAATCGCAATTATTAAAATGATAAAGGATGGTTTTTGAAATCATCGCGTCAATTTGCTAAAGTTAATTTTAAGGATAAGGAGGTCTTATGAATAAAAAACCCACGCGCCTGCGCCGAACGCAGCTCGCCGTACCGGGCGGCAGCGAAAAAATGCTGACCAAGGCGGCGGCTTTGAATGTTGACCATGTGGTTTGCGACCTTGAAGATGCGGTCGCACCGTCGGCAAAAGTGCGGGCGCGCAAAACCATTGTCAATGCGCTGAACGAACTGGATTGGGGCAACACCGTGCGCTGTGTGCGGGTGAATGATGTCGGTAGTGAATGGTGCCATGAGGATATTATTACCATTGTCGAAAAAGCCGGTAAAAATCTAGATACAATTTTGCTGGCCAAGCCGCTAAACGCGTCCGATGTGCAATTTGTCGATAAATTACTGCACCAGCTTGAACAAAAATTGAACTTAAAAAAACGTATTGGTCTGGAAG
>CAYQFO010000171.1:0-240 GCA_964416815.1 uncultured Rhodobiaceae bacterium
CTCGCCCTGACGCCGCAGGGCAGTATGAAGGCGACGCAGGCCGAAAAACAAGGTGACCAATTTTATCTGTCGGATGTGCGTCTGACCACATGCAAACCATGTGCCGACTCTGACGACACCCCCTTATGGCAAATACGCGCCGCCCGCACAGATTATGACCGTGCGACGCAAAATATATCACACACGCACGCGCGCCTTGAAATAGGCGGCATACCGGTTTTTTATCTGCCCTATTTGGCA
>CAYQFO010000171.1:250-2811 GCA_964416815.1 uncultured Rhodobiaceae bacterium
GGCCCCGATGTGGTGAAACGCTCCGGCTTTTTGATGCCGTCCTTATCCGGTTCGCGCGACTTCGGCACTTTTGTTGAAATTCCTTTTTTTATAAATTCGGCATCAAATTATGACTTGACGCTGACGCCACGTTTCAGCCAAAAGCAAGACCCGCTTTTGCAGGCTGATTGGCGTCACCTAACAGGTTACGGCACCTATGAGCTGCGTTTGTGGGGGCATCAACCGCGCGGCATACTGGCACAAAACGAGTTGATGGCGGCAGCAGAGGTTTATGATTTTCGTGGCGGCGTTATCGGCGACGGCAATTTTAATTTTGGTGGCTGGCAAACAAAATTTCATTTGGAGGACAGCACGGATGATTTGTTTTTGCGCCGCTATAAATTCACCACCAACGATGTGCTGGAAAGTTCGCTTTCGCTTTTCAAAAAACAAACGCATGGCTATTGGTCGCTTGCGGCAAATCACTACCGCGCCACAGTGGCCACTGAAACCGACGAAAAAACGGTGGACGCCATTGCCCCGCGCGTGATTTACCTCTACACGGTTCCGGGGAAAGTGCTTGGTGGTAAATTATCGTTCACCGAAAATTTTACGCACACGATTCGCAAAAAAGGACTGGATGTTTCAACGCTGGATACGCGGCTTGACTGGCAGCGCCTTATCACCACGGATGCCGGTTGGCACTGGCAGTTAGGCAATGCGTTGGCGATAAATGCCCTGCATTATCCTGAATGGGAAGAAAATCTGGCGGCACCGGAGAATGCACCCGATAAAGAGCCCGATAAAGAGTATGACACGCTCGCGGCCAATGCGGCCTATGTCACACTGGCCTATCCTCTTGGCCGCCGGACGGGAAGCTTTTTTGAGCGGCTGGAACCCAAAATTCAACTTATTGCGACCAGCAACAATGAACGCTATGACCGCAAACATTTACGCGACTTGCGCAATAGTGCCGATGTTGATTTGTCCCCCGCTTCATTGTTCACCCTTGCCGCGCCCGGCGATGAAGCAAGCCGCTTCAATTATGGATTACGCTATCGTATCAATTATGGCACTGGCCTGCATGGCGAAATTTTTGCCGGTCAATCCCATAATTTATCGGATCGCACATTCGCGCCGGAAAGTGGTTATGGTGAAAAACGCTCGGCCATTGTCACCGAAACGGCCTTGGGATATGGCCAAAGCGAATTGCGGCAAATTTTGCGGATTGACGAAGAAACAGGCGACAGACTCCGCGACAATACACGCCTGAAAATAATTGCCGGAGCGGTGACACTCACGGCCGATTACACTCACCTCTTAGATAAAGAGCAAGAAGAACTGGCCGCAGGCTTTGCCGTCAAGCCGATACATGGCTGGTCGTTTGAAGGTCGGCTGGTTGAAGATATTACAAACAAGCGACGGGCCGGTGGCCAGTTTGTCGTGACATATAAAGATGAGTGCCTCCGCGCCAATTTGACCATAGAGCGCGATGATGCCCGCTATGGTTCTGTCGAGTCCGAAACGACGGTACGTCTGGAATTTGAATTGCTTTCTTTTACCGGAAACTAACGGCGCAAAACGCCTGTCTGGCTTTGCCATATTCAGAGCCACCGATAAGCGCATGGCAAAAAAGAAACGGGCTAAGTAGCCACTTTTGTTTTATCCGCCTGTCTAGTTATGTATATAATTCCCATTTTGGCTAGGCTGGGCAGCCAATGAGGGAGGCAAATATATATGGATGTAAAAAGCGAAATTGCCGGACAAGTCTGGAAACAAGTCGCCACTATCGGCGAGCGTCTTGACGCTGGTGATGTCATCATCATTCTGGAATCGATGAAAATGGAAATTCCGGTTACGGCACCGCAAGCGGGAAAGCTGACAGCTTTACATGTGGGTGAGCAGGATATGGTCGCCGAAGGCCAGCTTATCGCCACGCTGGAGACGGATTAAGCCAATGAGCTGGAACGACAAAATAAAAGAAATCAAACAACGCCGTAAGCTGGCCAAACAGCAGGGCGGTCAAGAGGCGGTTAAAACCCATCATGCCAAGGGGCGCCTGACCATTCGTGAGCGCATTGATACGCTGCTTGATAAAAACAGCTTTGACGAAATCGGTGAAGGGGCCGGCGTTCCCGAATATAATGAGAAGGGTAAGCTCAAGGACTTCCAACCGGCAAATTTTGTGCTTGGATTTGGCACCATAAACGCGCGTCCGGTGATTGTCGGCGGTGAAGATTTTACCGTCAAAGGTGGTTCGCCCAATCCTGCTGGTTTACGCAAAAGCGTTTATACCGAGGAGCTTGCCCTGCACTATAAATTACCGCTTATTCGCTTGCACGAAGGCGGCGGCGGGTCGGTTGGCGGCACACGGCAGGAGAAAGGCCGCCGCCCGCTTGGCGAGCCGGTATTTACCACATCGCGCTTTATACCATTGGCGCAAACACTTGGCGTGGTGCCGGTCGCGGCCGCAGCGCTTGGCCCGGTTGCAGGACTACCGGCGGCGCGGTTGGTGGCATCGCATTTTTCGGTCATGACACAAAATGCCGCCGTGTTGATTGCCGGTCCGCAAGTCGTTAAAC
>CAYQFO010000172.1:0-2795 GCA_964416815.1 uncultured Rhodobiaceae bacterium
CTTCAGTAACGGCATGAAATTTAGAGATTTTATTTTCTCCTTGACAAATAGAACAAAATATGAACATAAGCTCTCATCGCTTGATAATAGGCACTATGAAATAACGGAGGAAAAGATGGCTAGCAATGTGGTGACCCTTATGGAAAAGAGTGAAGAAAAGAATAAAGCTCTGCAGGCGGCACTGTCGCAAATTGAAAAAAATTACGGTAAGGGCTCGGTGATGAAGCTGGGTGATCCGGAGAATGTGGTCGAAATTGAAGCGATTTCGACTGGTTCTTTGGGCTTGGATATTGCGCTTGGCATTGGTGGCCTGCCGCGTGGTCGGGTCATTGAAATTTACGGGCCGGAAAGTTCGGGTAAGACGACTTTGGCACTACATACGGTGGGCGAAGCACAAAAAACCGGCGGCATTTGTGGTTTTATTGATGCCGAACATGCGTTGGACCCGGCTTATGCTGGCAAGCTGGGTATCAATATCCAAGATTTATTGATTTCACAGCCCGACAATGGCGAGCAAGCATTGGAAATTGCTGACACGCTGGTGCGTTCGGGTGCGGTGGACGTGCTGGTGATTGACTCGGTGGCGGCATTGACCCCGCGCGCCGAATTGGAAGGCGAAATGGGCGACAGTCTGCCGGGGCTACAAGCGCGGCTGATGAGCCAAGCCCTGCGCAAGCTGACGGCCTCAATTTCGCGTTCCAATACAATGGTGATTTTCATCAATCAAATTCGGATGAAAATCGGTGTCATGTTTGGTAGTCCGGAAACTACAACTGGCGGCAATGCGCTGAAATTTTATGCCTCTTGTCGCCTTGATATTCGCCGTATTGGAGCGATTAAAGACCGCGATGAAGTGATTGGCAATCAGACTCGCGTGAAAGTGGTGAAGAATAAAGTGGCACCGCCCTTCCGCGTGGTTGAGTTTGATATTCTCTATGGTGAGGGGATTTCCAAAACCGGCGAATTGATTGATTTAGGCGTCAAGGCCGGTGTGGTCGAAAAATCCGGCAGTTGGTATAGCTATGGGACGCAACGCATCGGTCAGGGTAAGGAAAATGTGCGGCAATTTCTGGCTGAAAATACCGAAATTGCTGCCGAGATTGAAGAAAAAGTCCGCTCCGATGCTGGTCTAGCTGATATTGAGCCTCTAACGCAAGAAGAAACGAAACTGGCAGAAGGGCAGGATGAAGCACCAGTGGTTCAGGATGAAGCCTCGGTGGTTGAAGAAGCGGCCAGTTGACGAAACTTATGTGCGGCCTTGTGAGACACCCCATAAGCGTGTAACAAAAGACTGGATATTTGTTTCGAGGGTGCCTCATGTCGATAGGGTCAATCGGCCTTGCCGATATCCGAACCGCCTTTTTGGATTATTTTGCCGCGCAAGAGCATAAGGTTGTGGCGTCCAGCCCGCTTGTGCCGCTTAATGATCCAAGCTTGCTGTTCACCAATGCTGGCATGGTACCGTTCAAAAATTATTTTACTGGGCAAGATGTGCCGCCAAGTGATTGGCTGCGCCCGCGTGCCGTCAGTTCGCAAAAATGTGTGCGCGCCGGTGGTAAGCACAATGACCTTGATAATGTCGGTTATACGGCGCGGCACCATACTTTTTTTGAAATGCTTGGCAATTTTTCTTTTGGCGATTATTTCAAGGAAGAGGCCATTTTTTTTGCTTGGGAATTTTTAACGCATACGCTCGGTCTGCCGAAAGAAAAACTGCTGGTCACGATTTATAGTGAAGATGATGAGGCATTTGCCCTGTGGCAGAAAATTGCCGGTTTGCCGGAAGAAAAAATCATTCGCATTGCGACATCGGACAATTTTTGGTCGATGGGTGATACTGGCCCGTGTGGCCCATGCTCGGAGATTTTTTTCGACCATGGGGAAGATATTGCTGGTGGTGTTCCCGGCAGTAAGGATGAGGCTGGCGACCGCTTCGTCGAAATTTGGAATCTGGTATTCATGCAGTTTGAAAAACAGGCTGATGGTGCGCAAATTGCTTTGCCCAAGCCTTCCATTGATACCGGTATGGGGCTGGAGCGTATCGGTGCCGTGCTGCAGGGCAAGCATGACAATTATGAGACGGATTTAATGGTTCATCTGATTGAAGCCTCGGCTGATATGAGCGGGCGGGCGGCGCATGGCAAGCATCAGGTTAGCCATCGGGTGATTGGCGACCATTTAAGGTCGGCGGCTTTTTTGATTGCCGATGGTGTGCTGCCGAGCAATGAGGGGCGCGGCTATGTGTTGCGCCGCATCA
The DNA here is from genome assembly GCA_964416815.1 of uncultured Rhodobiaceae bacterium. Lineage (GTDB taxonomy): Bacteria > Pseudomonadota > Alphaproteobacteria > RS24 > RS24 > JBPCVS01. The sequence continues at coordinate 2,258 of CAYQFO010000172.1, forward strand.
TGCGTCGCGCCATGCGCCACGCGCATTTGCTGGGTATGAAGGAGTCTCTACTCTGGCAGCTTGTACCGGCACTGAAGGCGCAAATGGCTGCCGCTTATCCGGAGTTGGAGCGCGCCAGCGCGTTGATTGTTGAAACATTGCGCCATGAGGAAAGTCGCTTCCGCGATATGCTGGCGCGGGGTTTGCGTCTGCTGGAAGATGAGGTAGGGCAGGTTAAAAAGGGCGTTTTGCCCGGCGATATTGCTTTCAAGCTTTACGATACTTATGGCTTTCCGCTGGATTTGACGCAGGACGCGTTACGCGAACGTGGTCTGCGTGTTGACGAAGTCGGCTTTGGCGCGGCGATGGAAAAGCAACGCGCCGAAGCGCGCAGCAATTGGGCAGGTTCCGGTGCCACGGCGACGGATGATGTTTGGTTTGAGCTGCGCAATGAACTGGGGCCGACCGAATTTGTTGGCTATGGGGCGGCTGAGGCTGAAGGTTTGGTGCTGGCGATTTTGCACGACGGCAAACAAGTTAAAACGGCCAAAGCAGGCAG
>CAYQFO010000173.1:0-2777 GCA_964416815.1 uncultured Rhodobiaceae bacterium
GTGCCAAGCTTGTTGAGTTCGTCCAGTAAAAGCATAATGCGTTCGCCCATTTCCGGGTCGATATTACCGGTTGGTTCGTCGGCAATAATGATTTTCGGTTGCACCATGACGGCACGTGCAATGGCAGCGCGTTGTTTTTCACCACCGGACAATGTTGCAGGCAGAGCCGCAATCTGGTCGCCCAAGCCGACCCAGTTAATCAACTCAATGGCATTCTTGCGATAGCTGGACGGTTTGCGCCCGACCACGCGCAAAGGCAGGGTCACATTGTCATAAACCGATAAATGCTCAATCAGCCGGAAGTCTTGAAAGACGACGCCAATCTGGCGACGCAGCAGAGCCTTTTGGTGGCGGTTGAGTGTGGTAATATCGGCACCCAAAATTTGCACAGTGCCAGCACTGGGCGGATGCGCCAAAAAAATCAACTTCAACAAAGACGTCTTTCCCGCACCCGACGGGCCAGTGAGAAAATGAAACGACCCCGGCACCAGACGCACGGTTATATTGTGCAGAACCCTCGGCCCTTCATTATAGCGCAGGCTGACATGGTCAAGGTGAATCATTGACCCCCCAACGAAAAATACAGGTTAAAATAATGGCAAGATTCGCCTTATATTGCCAGATATTGCAATACGCCGATGCGCCGATGCGCCGATAGCTTTAAGTCAGCCGCTTGCGAGCCAGTCCGGCAGACGTTCCAATTGCAGCAATGCTTCGTGGGTCGCCCGGGCGCGGACAATTTCAAAACGCTCGCCCGATACCAAAATTTCCGGGGCTTGCAAACGACTGTTATAATTTGACCCCAACACGGCACCATAAGCACCAGCGGTAAAAACCGCCAAAGTGGCACCGGTTTCCAGTGCGGGTAGCTCACGCGCCAGCCCCAAAAAATCACCACTTTCGCAAACCGGCCCGACGACATCCCATATTTTTTTCTCTGCCGTGCTTTGGCACACTGGCTGAATATCGTGATAGGCATCATAAAGTGTCGGGCGCACCAATTCGGTCATGGCCGCATCAACAATCATGAAATTTTTTGCCTGTCCCTGTTTGCATCGAATGACCGAGGTGACCAAAATGCCAGCATTGGCGGCTATCAGCCGACCGGGTTCCAAAATAATCCGGCAACCACTGTCGCCCAACGTTTCGCTAATCATGGCGGCATAGGCGTGCGGGTCGGGCGGCACTTGGTCAGGCTCATAAGGCACGCCCAGCCCGCCGCCCAAATCAAGCCGCGTTATCTCGTGACCGGCAGCGCGCAAGTCGCGCAATAATTCTGCCATTTTACTAAAAGCAGCACGAAACGGGGCAAGTTCAATAATCTGACTGCCAATATGAATGTCAATGCCGCAAGCCTTTATATTGGGCAGGGCGGCGGCATGGCTAAAAGCTGCCATCGCATCTTGCCAGGCAATGCCGAATTTGTTTTCGGCTTTGCCAGTGGCAATTTTTTCATGCGTGCAGGCGTCAATATCGGGGTTCACACGCAGGGCAATGGTGGCGGTTTTGTTCATCTCAACAGCCAGCACCGAAATCAGCTCAAGCTCGCTGATGCTTTCAACATTGAACTGGGCAATGTCGGCTTGCATCGCCGCACGAATTTCCGCCGCCGTCTTGCCGACACCAGAAAAAATGATTTTTTCAGGCGCAATACCGGCTTTCAAAGCGCGCCGCAATTCACCTTCCGACACAATATCGGCACCAGCCCCCTCGGCACCCAATGTGGCAATCACACCGAGATTGGAATTGGCCTTCAGCGAATAACAAATCATCGTGTCCGTCAGGCCAGACCCGTTCAGTGCTTGCGCCAGCACTTGATAATGATGGCGCAGAGTGGCACTGGAATAACAATAAAAGGGCGTGCCGACCGACGCCGCAATTTCTTCAATCGCCACCTCTTCAGCAAAAAGCGCACCATCACGATAGGTAAAATGGTTCATCTACCGCCCCTATTGGCCGCTGCCAATGACGGGCAGACTTAGCGGCCCACGCTTACCACAGGCTGCAGGCCATCCGGCCAGACAAAAGCTCACGCCAAGCACAACCAGCATGCGCATCAATTTTGCTCCATTTCATTCAGCCGCTTTGCCCATACCGCCGCCGCCGCCCGCACATTGTCCGGTGCCGTGCCGCCTTGACTTACCCGTGCGCCAACCGCATTTTCCACCCCCAGCACATTAAAGATGGGCTTGGTGATGCGGCTATCAACTTCAAGCATTTGTTCAAGCGACAAGTCTTCCAGCCTGCAACTGGTTTTTTCGGCTTCAGCAATCAATCGTCCGGTTATATGATGCGCTTCGCGGAAGGGCAGTCCGGCTTCACGCACCAGCCAATCGGCCACATCAGTGGCGGTCGAAAAACCAGCTTCGGCCGCCCTTCGCATGGCGTGCGGCACTGGCTCCAGTGCGGCCATCATGCCGCTCATGGCGGCAAGGCACAGCGACAGGCTGTCAAAAGCATCAAAACTGCCTTCTTTGTCTTCTTGCATATCTTTTGAATAAGCCAATGGCAGGCCTTTCATCACCACCAGCAAGCCGGTCAGGGCGCCGATAATACGACCGGTTTTGGCGCGCACCAATTCGGCTGCATCGGGATTGCGCTTTTGCGGCATGATTGACGAACCGGTGGAAAACCCATCCGGCAAAGTAAAAAACCCAAAACCGGGCGCCGCGAAAATAACAATTTCTTCGGCCAGACGCGACAAATGCGTGGCACAAATGGCCGCCGCCGACAGGCTTTCCAGCACAAAATCACGCGCCGACACGCTGTCCATACTG
>CAYQFO010000174.1:0-2776 GCA_964416815.1 uncultured Rhodobiaceae bacterium
ATTGAAAGCATTATGGTGAATTGCAATCCGGAGACCGTCTCTACCGATTATGATACTTCCGACCGGCTTTATTTTGAGCCGCTGACCGAAGAAGACGTGTTGGAAGTGCTGACTTGCGAAATGCAGGCCGGTGAACTGGCTGGTGTGATTGTGCAATTTGGCGGGCAAACGCCGCTCAAATTGTCGCAAAGTTTAGAGCAGGCCGGTATCCCGATTCTCGGCACCGACCCTAATGCGATTGATTTGGCCGAAGACCGCGACCGTTTCAAGGCCCTGCTTGACAGGCTCGACTTGCGCCAGCCGCCCAATGGCATTGCCCGCAGTGCCGAGGAGGCGCGGCGGATTGCCGAAGAGATTGGCTTTCCCGTGGTCATTCGTCCATCGTATGTGCTGGGCGGGCGGGCGATGGAAATCGTTGCCGATGAAGCCCAGCTTGTGCGTTATATGCGCGAGGCGGTGATTGTATCCGGCACCAGCCCGGTGCTGATTGACGGCTATTTACGCGACGCCATTGAACTGGATGTCGATGTGCTGTGCGATGGCGAAGCGGTTTATGTGGCCGGTATTTTACAGCATATTGAGGAAGCTGGTGTGCATTCGGGCGACAGCGCGTGTTGCATGCCGCCGCATTCTCTGCCGCAAAAAATTATTGACGAACTGGGGCGCCAAGCTGGCGATATGGCGCACGCGCTGAATGTGGTGGGGCTGATGAATGTGCAATTTGCCGTGCAGGGCGAGGTGATTTATGTGATTGAAGTGAACCCGCGTGCCAGTCGCACCGTGCCCTTTGTGGCCAAAGTGCTGGGTCTCCCGATTGCTAAAATTGCCGCCCGGCTGATGGTCGGGGCGAAGCTCGCCGAATTTAACCTGCAAGCCCCCGATTACGACCATATTGCGGTGAAGGAATCGGTGTTCCCCTTTGCCCGCTTCCCCGGTGTGGATACGGTGCTGGGACCGGAAATGCGCTCAACCGGTGAAGTGATGGGACTGGACAAAAATTTCGCCACCGCTTTTGCCAAAAGCCAATTGGGGGGCGGCACCGGGTTGCCGCGCGCGGGAAGCGTTTTCATTTCGGTGCGCGGAAGCGATAAACAACGCGCCATTCATCCGGTAAAACAGCTGCTGGAACTCAAGTTTCAAGTCATTGCCACACACGGCACAGCAAAATTTTTGAAAGCTCACGCACTGGACGTGACCCCCATTAATAAGGTGATGGAAGGGCACCCGCATATTGTCGATGCGATAAAAAATAATAATGTGCAAATGGTCGTCAACACGACAGAAGGCGCCCAATCATTGGCCGACAGCAAATCCATTCGCCGCACAGCGCTATTGATGAAAATTCCCTATTTCACCACCATGGCCGGCGCCGAAGCCGCCGTGGCCGCCATTGATGCACTCAAAGAGGGGCAGCTCAACGTGGCCAGCTTGCAAGATTATAACGCCCGCCGCCGCGCCTGACGCCAGTCGGGTGGGCTACGCTACCAATCGAATCGATAGCCGAGTGTCGCGCTACCCTCGCTATTACCGCGCAAGGTAAATCCACCGCCTGTGAGGCTCAGCCCAACAACATCGCGCGTATCAACTTTGGCACGTATGGTGACCTGGCCAATCTTCATCTGCGCATCGGCATAATAGCTCTCGTCGGTTGCCGTCGAGTCTTCAAGGTCGTCAAAACCGTTCATCTCGCCGTCCCAATAGGTGAAATAGGTGCCCGTATCATAGCCCAGTTTCAGCATTGCATCTCCCAGCAAGTCGACATCGAAACCAACTCCGGCACCGATATATTTAGATTTGACATCGCGGCCATACCAGCCGCCAGTGACACCTCTTGGCGTGATATTCAAGATAGTGCGGAGCAGAAAAACCGTGTGCGTGGCGGTATATTCGACCCCGCCAGTGGTGAGGTTGAGGATAAATTTGTCGCCATTTTTGAAAGTGGCCTGTAGCTTGTGGCCATAATCAATGTCGTTCTTCAATTGCTTTTGCAGTGCCTCATTGGCAGTTTCGCGCCAAGCATTACGGATTTTTTCGACGAGAGCGTTAAAAAGTTTCCCATCAGTGAACGCAAGATTGCGCAGTTTGGTTTTAACGACATCTTTGATGTGTTCTTTATCGGCCAAATTCAGCGTGTTGATATCGTGTATGAGCGTGAAAGTGCCGACAGCAGATGCACGACCAGAGCCAGTGACGGTGACGCCGGTGCCGGTGGCATTCACCGCAACACTAAAGTTGGTTGCCGTAAGCGGCCGTTCGCTCCAGATAAGGTAGGCGCGCTCGGCGAGCATATTAATTTGCGTGTCACTGAGGCCCAACTGCCCTTGCAGTTCTTTGAGTGCCTCTATGATTTGCGCTTTATTTCCTAAATCCAGCCTACCGGGAGCATATAGCAGAGTGACCGGTCTTTCACCGGTTTTGCTAACCGTCACACCGGTCGCGTTAGCATTCAGCACCAGCGTATAGTCGTCGATTGTCGCTGTCGAACGCCAAGCCTGGTGAATTTTTTCGCCAAGAGCCGTCGCTAACGCATCATCGAGTCCCAGAGAAGCGGGGAGTGCGGCCTTGATGGCTGCGGCGTCGGTCAAATCAGCCGTGCTGGAATCGAGTGTGAATGGTGTGGTAGAGCTATAACGGGTATTGGTAACCGTAACACGACCCGCATCAACATCTACCGTAACATTATAGTCATTTGCCGAAGCCGGACGGGCGTTCCAAGCCGTTTGAATGCTGGTGGCCAGAGTTCCGGTCTCGCTCGCATCAAGATTAAGCGACGGCA
>CAYQFO010000175.1:0-2738 GCA_964416815.1 uncultured Rhodobiaceae bacterium
GGCGCAGACCGAGCTTTTGTTTTTGCATATTCTTCTGAGTGATAGCCAAGCGCGCACCCTGCTTTCTTATACACGTGACAATAATTATCCGGCCGTGCAATTGGCATTGGTCTCGCGGCTGGAAGCACGAAAGAATAATGGCCTGCCATTGTCGCTTTACGAAGGCGTTTATCCATTACCGGCGCTCGCTGATGGACACAGACAAATTGACCGCGCCCTATTATTCGCTTTGATACGTCAAGAAAGCCGTTTCAAAGCGCGGGCAAAATCACATGCAGGCGCACGTGGTTTGATGCAAATTATGCCGCAAACGGCGGCCTTCCTGAGCGGCAATCGGCGACTGGCGCAGCGCACCGGACGCGACCAATTACTCAATAGCGACCTCAATTTGAAACTTGGCCAGAAATATCTCACCATGTTGCTGTCGCCTGCGTATTTTAACGGCAATCTGATTTTGGCCATTGCCGCCTATAATGCCGGCCCCGGCAATATGCGTCGCTGGCGCAACCAACTCAGAAATGTGCGCGATCCATTGCTGTTTATTGAAAGCCTACCAGCATCAGAAACCCGCAACTATGTTCGCAAAGTCATGGGCAATATGTGGGTTTACCGCTTGCGGCTCAACCAAGAAGCCACCGGACATCGTATCCTTGCCGCCGAAAGTTGGCCACTCTATCGAGCCCAAGACAAGATATTACCAAAGCCTCAACCAAACAGAGGCCAACAACACTAGCGTGATAATTTATTGTAATTGGGTGCCGATATCAGCGATATTGTCATCGACAATTTTGCGCGCTTGCCCATCACTCAACCCACCAGCGACCAATCGCGCAGCAGCAGCGACCGCCAATTCACAAATCGCCGCCCGCACTTCTTTGACAAGTTCAGCCTCGGCACGGGCAATTGTTTGCTCGGCGTGCGCCGCGCGGCGCACTAATTGTGCTTGCATGGCGGCGCGGGTTTCTTCTGCGGTGCGCTCCGCATTTGCTTTCGCCGTGGCGATAATTTCTTCGACTTGCTTTTCAGCCTCTTTGCGCTGCTTTTCATAATCAGCCAACACTTTGGCCGCCTCCTCGCGCAAACGCCGCGCCTCATCCAGCTCCGCCTTAATTTCGGCCGTACGATTGTCCAACCCTTGCAGCAGCCGTCGCGGCAGGCGCAAATAGAAAAACACCCCAATAACGGAAAAAAAAGCGACCGCAACAAAAAATGACTCATCAAAATTCATGAAAATCTACCCTTGACATATCCGCCCTAGGCACCAGCTTCGTCAACAGCCTTGCTGATGGCCGCCTTATCTGCCCGAGAAACGCCCAGCCCCGTCATGACGTCGCCGACAATATCTTGCGCCGCCGCCTTCAACCCGGACAACGCTTTTTTGCGCGCCGCCGCCAGACGCGCATCGGCGTCGGCGGCCTCAACCGCCAGCTTGGCATCCAACGCAGCTTTCCGGCGGTCGGTTTCAGCCTGAATCTCGGCGCGTATTTCCTGCGCCACAATCAGTGCTTTTGAACGCGCTTCAGCCAAAGCCTTTTCGTAAGCTGCCAGAGCCGCCTCAGCTTCAGCACGCAGATTTTCCGCAGCCGCCAAATCATCATCTAATTGTGCTTGGCGATTGCTCAATGTTCGACCAATGCGCGGCAAAGCAACACAAGCCATCAGAAAAAACAGCGTGCCGAAACAAACAAACAACCAAAACAGCTGCGAACCAAAACTGCTGGGGTCAAGCTGAGGCATTGAAAATCAGACCACGAACAACAAGATGAGGGCAATAATCAGCCCAAACAGACCCGTCGCCTCGGCCAGCGCAAAGCCCAATAACAGATTCGGAAACTGACCTTGAGCCGCTGATGGATTGCGTAACGCTCCCGATAGATAATTACCGAAAATCGTTCCAATCCCTACGCCAGCACCAGCCAGAGCCACACAGGCAAGGCCGGCCCCGATATATTTTGCTGCTTCTGCTTCCATAATATTTTCCTCCAAGTTTGCCCGTCGGGCGTTAAGTTAAAAGACTAGTGATTCATGTGGATGGCTTCGCTGAGATAAATGCAAGTCAAAATGGTGAACACATAGGCTTGCAGCGCGGCAATCAACAATTCCAGTCCGGTGAACGCAACCATCAGCGCAAACGGCACAATCGCCAATGGAATAAGACCGGCCGACCCCAGACCAACAACAAAACCACCAAAAATTTTCAACATTGTGTGTCCGGCCATCATATTACCGAACAAACGCACCGAGAGGCTAACGGGCCGGGTCAAATAAGAAATCACTTCAATCACCACCAAAAGCGGCACCATCACAATCGGAATACCCGATGGCACAAACAGCTTCAAAAAGCCAATGCCATGATTGAAAAACCCAACCAGTAAAACCAGCACAAACACGGTGGCCGCCAGCGCAAAGGTGACAATCAAATGGCTGGTGACAGTAAAGCTGTACGGCAACATGCCGAGCATATTGCAAAATAAAACGAACATAAACAGCGAAAAAATGAATGGAAAATAGCGCATACCCTGTGTGCCGACATTGTCGCGCACCATATTGGCAATGAAGCTATAGACCATTTCGCCCATAAGCTGCAACCGGCCCGGCACAAGACGCGTGCCAAACGAAGCAGCAATCATAAATGTCGAAATCAGGCTGACGGCCATCACCATCCACAAAGACGCATTGGTAAAGGAGATGTCAATACCGACAATCGTCGGCAGGTCGGCAATCGGATACACCTCGAA
>CAYQFO010000176.1:0-1650 GCA_964416815.1 uncultured Rhodobiaceae bacterium
CCTCTACCCTGACGCATTTGCTGGCCGCCGACGGACGTGGATTTAAGACCGCCGCCGCCAAGCCGTCGCCGATTGTGCCGGCCGCAATTTTATTTGATATGGCCAATGGTGGCAACAAAGATTGGGGTGACACCTCCCCCTATACCGACTTGACGCGTGCGGCCTATAAAGCGCGTGGCGATGAGGTGAGGCAGGGCAATGCTGGTGCTGGTTATGGGGCGATGGCCGGTCGATTGAAAGGTGGACAAGGCAGTGCCTCGGCGCAGATTGGTGATGGTATCATGGTCGCGGCTCTGGTGGCGGCCAATCCGCTTGGGGCGGTGGTTGATGCAAATGGATGCTTCTTCGCCCAACCATTGGCTTTACACCATGATGGTGCACTTGAATTCGGCTTGACGGCAAAAGCTGGAGAAGCAGCCCAAATAGGGGCTATTCATCCATTGGCCGACAGCAAAATGGCGGCGGCCATACAAAACACCTCGATTGGTGTGGTCGCGGTGGAAGCCGACCTCAGCGTGGACGAAGCGCAGCGCGTGGCGATAATGGCGCAAGACGGTTTGGCGCGCGCCATTCGTCCGATTCACACACCCTTTGACGGTGATGCGCTGTTTGTGCTGGCCACCGGTCACCGGCCCTTGGCTGATAATCTTGACATGCGCCCGGTGGCGCTGACGATATTGGGTGCTCTGGCTGCCGATTGCGTCAGCCGCGCCGTGGCTGCTGCCGTTTGGCAGGCCGAAACCTTGGGCGATATGATTGCCTATCGTGACCGCTTTAAGTAGAAATAGTCCAGAAGCTTGCAAACACCCCATTAAATCAGTAAGACAAACGCACGAATAGGTGGCCTCGCGGCACCGGTAGCTCAGCTGGATAGAGCACCAGACTACGAATCTGGGGGTCGGGAGTTCGAATCTTCCCCGGTGCGCCACCCTGAGAAAAAGTGCGCCACTCTAAAAAAGAGTGCGCCACTCTGAGAACAGGCCAGCTTTTATCATCGCCAAATTAAATGCCTCACCACAATGCCACTCTGCTATAAAGCTCTCATGAAGAGTGTTGTTGCGTGTTGTTTAATAATTGGTCTGTTATCTGTGAATGTTGCGGCGGAAACCCGTCCGGCTGTTTTGCACGGACCTGGGACGGCGACATTCGATCCGCTTTTTCAGCAGGTTTTGCGCAATCCAAAAGACATTGATGTGAACCTCGCCTTCGCAAGACGTGCCATTGAACTGGAAGACTTTGAGGCCGCCGTGGCCGCCCTCGAGCGTGTGTTGATTGGCCGCGCCGACCTGCCAGTCATTCGGCTGGAACTGGGGATGCTCTATTTACGACTCAAAGCACCGGAATTGGCAGAAGCCTATTTTCGGCAAGCCATCGAAGACCCAACAATAAACAAAGAAGCCAAAAAACGCGGCGAAATCCTGCTGGCCTCAACTCAAGAAGCCAATCGACGTAACAGCTTTGCTTTGTCCGTGGGGCTGGGTATCAAACACCAAACCAATGTGGTGGCGCGTCCGATATTTGATGACCTCATGGAACTCAACGAAATACAGCGACAAATTGATGCATCCGTGCGCGAATTAACCCGCGACCAAACCGACAAACCCGAAAGTGATACAAGCACCCAAAGGACTGTGGCACTGAGCTATAGCC
>CAYQFO010000176.1:1660-2727 GCA_964416815.1 uncultured Rhodobiaceae bacterium
CCGCAAGCTGGACGGGCTGACAGAGCGTCGCTTTACAATCGGTCTATCGCACTATATCGGTCGGCAAACGGATGGGGCTTTGAAAAATTTGAATGTCGATGTGACAAGCCTGCGCACCGGATTGACGCTGCCCACTCAAGCCGGCACACATTATATCCCTTATCTCTCGGCCAATGTGTTGAATACCGATATTGTCACCAATTATGCCACCGACATCGCACTCGGTATGTCGGTCAACAGCTATCTTTCGCCGCATACCTCAATCGCATTCACTGTTGAATTGGGTCATAAGGAACATAGCGAAAGTGCCAATTATGATAAAAATGGCGGCCGCCATAATATGTCAATTACGCTGGGCAGTACCCATAGCGATGGCGGCTATAGTTCCCTCGTGGCAAAATATGAGCAGGTTGATGCCCACAGCGCACTTGAGGCTTCACAAAGCGGTTCCTTGACCGTCAGCCATTTTGTGACCTATGGCGCAACAAATTTTGCCGCCAATCTTGGATGGCGCGAAACCAAACGTGAGGGAAATGCCGTTACCCCGGCATTAGGGGATGTGCCGACAGGCATTAAGCATGATTTCGCACGCCATGATAAAGATTTGATGGTGGGTCTGTCTACGTCGTGGAATATTTTCGGTATTGCCATTTCCCTCGGCGCCAGCCATATAAAGAGAGACAGCAATTTGGCCAACCAAAAATACCAAGATGTGGTCGGGTCGTTAAATGTGTCAAAAACATTCCAATAATAAATAAAACATAAGTAACAGAAATTGCGCGCAATGTGCCTATAGTATTTTTGAATGGTCGTGTGTTTTAAGTAGCGGTGTTCGTGTTTTTGGTTGAGTGGGTAATGTGATGAAAATAAATACAATCATAATGGCTTGTGCCATGGTGCTGGTGTCGGTTGGTGTCGCACCGGTGAGTGCACGTGTCAAAGTCGGGGTTGCCTCTGCGGTTATTCCGGCGGCACGCGGCGGTTTGGGAACGGAAAATTTAAAAGTCATTACCATCGGCGCGCAGATTGACAAAGAAATGTTAATCGAAACCGACAAACGCGGGCGC
>CAYQFO010000177.1:0-629 GCA_964416815.1 uncultured Rhodobiaceae bacterium
CCACTGAAATATGGTGTGCGCATGAATGCTGGTATATTTGACAGCCGTATTATCGGCTATCGCGATATCGGCCATTTTCCGATGCTGGAAGCCCCGGTGCGCTCCGCCGCCGATGTCGACGCCTATCTCTCAACCACGCTGAAACTTGAGTAGTTGCGCCAACAATGCGAGCGCGGTCAGGTTGGTAATCTCAACAACATAAAAAAAGTGACCATCAAGCTGATTATGGTCATGCCGAAGCCGACAATCCATCTGGTAAGCCGCGTTTCAACATTAGCCATATCAGTCCGCAATTTTTCAGTGTCCAGTTGGGTGGCAGCGCGGAGTTCTTCAATATCATGCTTGGTGGCAGCGCGGAGTTCTTCAATATCTTTCTGCACCAGTGAAATATCATGCTTGGTTGCGAGATTTGAATTGACGAGGTCCACCTGCACCGAAACGATAGCTTCGGCTTGTTCTTCAGGTATCCCGCTTTCCATCAGTTTTTTGACGGTGGCGTGTGTATCGAAAGTTATGGCTTCACTCATTGGCTGATTATAGGGCATGATAGGTAGCGAGGCAAACCACGATTGCTTTTTGAACGCCACTCAAGTGTGCTTATAGCGCGTCTCGGCGGTGGCTCAAAATCT
>CAYQFO010000177.1:729-2686 GCA_964416815.1 uncultured Rhodobiaceae bacterium
CCGCAACCACCTCCCTTGCACAAGGCGCACGGGGCTTTCCCCTAGGTAAAGCGCGGGCTTATAGCGCGTCTCGGCGGTGGCTCAAAATCTCCGCAACCACCTCCCTTGCACAAGGCGCACGGGGCTTTCCCCTAGGTAAAGCGCGTGCTTATAGCGTGGTGGCCTCGGACGGACTCGAACCGTCACGCCCTGTTCGGGCCGCAGATTTTAAGTCTGCTGTGTCTACCTATTCCACCACGAGGCCATCGCGCAAAAGGGAGCGTTCCGCCTATATCACAAAAAGCCTTTACCCGAAAAGCCGAACATATCAAAAACCGGACGGGCAAATGACCGCACAAAAAATCGGCGACCCGAAAGCCGCCGATAAAATCTGTAAATCTTTAGGCAGATTGCTTAGTTTTGCAGCCCCTGCCAGACTGGCCAGCAACGACTGCCGACTTTCGATGCCAAAGATCTCTGAGCTGCCTTGGCGGTCTTGCCTGATTGGCTTTTTGTGTAATCGTTTTTACCAGTACACCAAACATAAAATTTGTGCTTACCGGATTTCGACATCGCATCAAAACCAGAATCAAGAGCCAAAGCACTCGTCGGTAAAGAAAATGCAGCCGAAACAATTAGTGCTGTTGCAAGTTTTTTCATCAGTACCCTCCTTAAAAAGACGATGCCACTATGCTCGCTTCACCCACAAATAAAACTAAATTTTTGTTTAGAATTGCTCTACCCAAAGCGAGTTGGCTAATGCTTATACTGTTGCCGGACGCTCAATAAGCGGCACGTTCAGTGACGCAAACACGGCTTTCACCGCCGTTTCAATTTCACCGAGGGCGACCTTATCCGCGCCGCGCGCAACCACGCTGACACCAGCACCATCGGCACCGTAATAAGGATAAAGCCCGATATGAACATCATTATAATGCGCCTGCAATGCCTCCATTTTGGCCGCAATCGTACCTTCCGGCACCGCGGCCGTTAGCGTGATGGAAGACAGTTTTTCACCGCCCTTTAATGTCGGCAACACATTGTCGAGCATACCCTGCATGATTTTCGGCACCCCAGCCATCACATAGACATTTTCAATCACAAAACCCGGGGCCATGCTGACCGGATTGTCAATCAGGGCGGCGCCTTCGGGAATGCGCGCCATGCGTTGACGCGCATCGTTAAACGCGGTGCCAAGAGCGGCATAATGCGCCTGCAAGCGTTCCATGGCAATCGGGTGTTTGTTCAACGCCACACCAAAAGCAGTGGCAATACAATCGGCAGTAATATCGTCATGCGTCGGGCCGATACCGCCGGTCGTAAATACATAATCATATTTGCCCCGAACCTCATTGACCGCCTCAACCACAACATCGTTTTCATCGGCAATAATGCGTGCCTCGGCTATATCAATCCCTATCTCGCCAAGCTGCACCGCCAGAGTGGACAGGTTTTTGTCCTGCGTACGTCCCGACAGCACTTCATTACCGATAATCAGTACACAGGCGGTAACGCGTTGGCTCATCTCACTTCCTCCGGGGCAATGTAATACACACTAATGCAAAGCGGGCGGCGCGTGCAAACTCTGACTTGTCGACAATATCGTGCCGCCATGGTAAATCCATCATAGAGGTAGAAAATGAACTTTATTGACGCCAGCGCCACACCACTGAAAAATACTGGTCAAATCAAATTGCACGATGCGGACGGTTTTGAAAGCATGCGCCGCGTCGGACGTCTGGCCGCACAAACGCTCGACCTGCTGGCCGAGTTTGTGCGCCCCGGCATCACCACCAAGGCACTGGATAGGCGGGCCTTGGAAATTATGCGTGACCTTGGTGCTGCCCCTGCCCCGCTTAATTATCGTGGCTTTAGAGGGTCAATTTGCACCTCGCTCAATCATGTCGTCTGCCACGGTATTCCGGGCGACAAGATTTTGCGCGCTGGCGACATTATGAACATTGATGTGACGCTTTAT
>CAYQFO010000178.1:0-309 GCA_964416815.1 uncultured Rhodobiaceae bacterium
GGGCTGCCCCGCCGTAAACGGCGATAATAGGCAAAACGATCGCTCGTATTCAGTTTGGCGCGAAAGCGGTGCGCCAGATTGGCTTGAAAAATCTCACCGGCCAAAATCCGTTCAATAATTTCGTCAACCTTGCGGCAAAAATCTTCGCGGCTGAAATTGCTTTGCGGCGCGGCTGCCAAGGGAAGTGTGAGGGATGGGGCAGGCAAGGGATTGGCGGGCAGGCCACTCAGACGTGTTTTCCATGCGCCAATCTCACCGAGTGCAGCGGCGGTGCGTGCTGTTGGTGTTGTTTCGGGCAGGCCGGTGGCA
>CAYQFO010000178.1:319-2668 GCA_964416815.1 uncultured Rhodobiaceae bacterium
AGCGCGGCGTGTGCGATGGTCAAAGGCCAGCGCGCTTGCATAAAGGCCAATCGCCATGGCCGGTAAGGCGAGCGCATCGGTGGCAAAGGGGGCTTGGTTGGGGGGCAAGTCTTCCAGCCCATAAGCGAGGTCATAGCCGAACAGACCGACCGCCCCGCCACGAAAGGGGGGCAGCCTATCGTCCAAATCGGCCGACAGGCCTTGCCAGAGGTCGCCATGGGGACGCAACGCAGCATTAAGCCGGTCAAAAGATTCGTGCGCCTCCCATGCTTGCGTCTCAATTATCTGATAGGGGTCGCGCATTATATAGCTAAAACGCGCTGCCGCATGGTGTGTATCATTGCTGTCTAACCAGACGGCATAAGCGGCACCCGCCAAAGGCGCAAAAGCGGCTTCTGGGTCAACCCATTCAATTTCTTCCACCACTGGTCCATTGGGGTGGACGTAAGACAGCATTTAGAAATTATCCTTGCGGTTACGGATTTCGGCAAACACTTCAACATTGCTCGCCTCAGCCATATTGAGATGCGCACGAATGGCGGTGTCCTCAACCCGCAAAAACGGGTTTGTTTCAAGTTCCAACCCGATATTGGTCGGCACGGTGGGTGTGTTGTCGGCGCGCAGGCGTTTAATCTCTTCCACACGCGCTTGCAGTGCCGCGTTTTCAGGGTCAATCGTCACCGCAAAAGCGGCATTGCCGGTCGTATATTCATGCGCACAATAGATTTTGGTCTCGGCAGGCAGGGCGGCGAGTTTTTCCAAACTCGTCCACATTTGTGCCATTGTGCCTTCAAACACGCGCCCACAGCCCAATGCAAACAGGCTGTCGCCGACAAAACCCAGCGCGTCATCGGGCAGATAATAGGCAATATGGCCGAGCGTATGGCCGCCAACATTTAAAACCTGCACTTTATGCGCACCCAGCGTGAGCGTGTCGCCATCGTCCACCGCCTTGTCGATGCCCGGAATTTTATCGGCTTCGCCAGTCGGGCCGATAATCATACAGCCGGTTTTCTCTTTTATTTCGATATTATGGCCAGCATGGTCCCAATGATGGTGCGTATTCCATATATGGCTGAGCTGCCAGCCGCGCGTTTCCAGCGTGGTTAGAATGGGTTCGGCCTCGGGCGTATCAATACAGGCTGTCTGACCGGAAACCGGGTCGTGCAGCAAATAGCCGTAATTGTCGCTGAGGCAGGGTATTTGCGCAATTTCAAGGGCTGTCATGATGTCTTCTCCTGGCTTTCGTTTGTCTTTCGTTTGTCTTTCGTTTTTTGCAATATAATGCTTCTGTTCGGCGGGTGCAAATTGAGCCTGCCTTGCCATTAAGGGTGCCGCACCAAAACAAAGACGGCCATTTCGGCGGTTAAATTTTGCCATGCGCCGGGGGCGCCCCTTATCGGCCGCGGGTGATTGCCGACCAATGTGATGGTTTGGTCAACTTCAAGCTCGGCTTTTGTGCATAGGTCGACAAAATCATGCAGCGTGCATAAATGGATATTGGCCGTATCATACCAATGCGCCGACAATAAAGCGGTTTTCGGCATCCGCCCTTGCAAGGCCAATCCGGCGCGCAAACGCCAATGGCCGAAATTGGGAATCGAAACAATCAGCCGTTCGCCAATCCGCGCCATTTCGTGCAGCACATCAAGCGGGCGTTGTGTCGCTTGCAGAGTCTGACTTAATATCACCGTGTCAAAGCCATTATCGGGGTAATAGTGCAAATCACTATCGGCATTGCCTTGCACCACGGCCAGCCCCCGCGCCACACACGCATTCACACCGGCTTGGCTGAGTTCCAGCCCGCGCGCATCGGCGTGGCGGCGATTGACCAGCAATTGCAACAACTCGCCCGCGCCGCAGCCAATATCCAGCACCCGACTGCCCTCGGCCACCCTATCGGCAATCAGCTCAAGGTCGATACGTTTGTCGGCCAAATTGCCACCAGCGCGTGCCTTTTGGTCACTCATTATTGCCCCCAGATTCTCCCAGCCCGCGCGCCCGCGCGGCGTTATTGAGAAAGCCGCGTAGCGTGGCAAACATTTCCGGTTCGTCCAGAAAAAACGCATCATGCCCCTTATCGCTATCAATTTCGACAAAGCTCACTTTGGCACCGGCGGCGTTCAGGGCGCGCACCAGCGCAATGCTTTCAGGGGTCGGGAACAACCAATCGCCAGTGAACGACACCACGCAAAAGCGTGTTTGCGTGTTTTGAAAAGCCACCGCCAGATTGCCGTCATGCTCGGCGGCGAGGTCGAAATAATCCATCGCCCGCGTAATATAAAGATAGCTATTGGCATCAAACCGGTCGACAAACGTCATGCCCTGATGGCGCAAATAGCTTTCAAT
>CAYQFO010000179.1:0-2645 GCA_964416815.1 uncultured Rhodobiaceae bacterium
TCGATTTTGCCAGTGCCGCCCTCATTATTCGCCCAGGTGGTCAGGCGCGATATTTTCCCACGCGAGGTTTGAATATGGATATTATCGCCGAGGTGGATATCGTGGCCATAAATTTCCAGCCGTTGCGGACCGACAACTTCCAGTCCGCTACCGACGCTGTCAAATTGAGGCACAAGCCGCCAGCGCGTATAGAATCGACGCGTGAAATTTATCAAAAGCCGGATGCTATAGGGTTTACTATCTTGTCGCATCGGACTCTGGAAGCTCTTTGTGCCATTCAAATTGCTTGTAATCAGGGCGTTTTTCAATGGTCGGTTTAATAACGGCGAAATACGGCGACAGGTCAAAATCGCGTGGCGTGAACAGCGAGTGGTGACGAATATGCATGACTTCACGCTGATTTTCGCGCGTAATTTCCGGCAGAATAGGGTAACTGACCGACTGAAAAGCGTGGGCAATCAGGGTGGAACAAATCGCTTGTGTCGATTCACCACTGCCGAGCGTAATCATGCGCCGCCGCCAGCTGGACGGCCTGTGGGAGTGGGGCAGTAAAAAACGGAGCAAATCAGTCACATTTTTAGTGTCGTAAGTCATGCCCAGCGAGCCGATAATGGTTTTGATGACTTGCTGCCGGTCGCCATCAGTAATCAGCACCGGGCGACAAATACGGGTATTATAACCGAGATATTTGGTCAAGGAACAGGCAATCACACCATCGGTTAAATCGGCTTCAACCAGTGTCGCCCTATGACCGAAAGGGTCTTTCAGCCCGGCCTCTTGACCGACATAAAAAGCGGCATGTGACCACGTCGATTGGGTCAGATATTTAATCGCTGAGGAAATGCGCAAATTGCCGTCCACCAACAACACATCGCCCGGTTTCAAACAGGCTTCCAACTCGGCCAGCGGAATAAATTGATACGGGCGATAGCTCAAAACCGGCCGCTGCAGATATTTAACAATAAGGCGCCCGAAAAATCGTAAAATGGGACGGAACATCCGACCTCTCCATTGATTGTGCTTAGTGCGTGCGATTCACCCGGATGGCATAACGTGCGCCGTCAAATTTGTCGAAAATTTCTTCGACTTGCGGATGTCGCACCGGTTGTGCGCTGGTATCGCGTAGTAAATTCTGTTCCGAAACATAGGCAACATATTCGGTTTCGTCATTTTCGGCCAGCAAGTGATAAAACGGCTGGTCTTTGCGTGGACGCATTTCCGGCGGAATGGAATGCCACCATTCTTCGGTATTGTTGAAAATTGGGTCAACGTCAAAAATCACCCCGCGAAATGGAAAAATACGGTGTTTGACAACATCACCAATCTGAAATTTTGCCGTTTTTTCAACCATTTTGTGCCAGCCTGTTTGTTTGAGTCACTCTCCCTCTATAGAGGAAAATGGTTATGATGGGAAAGGGTTTGTTGCTTTCGCGTTGTTGAGTGTTTAGCTTGCAACAAAATTTTACCTATCCACCGATATGGAGGTCATTCATGTCTCATTTTCCGGCACTTTTTGAGTCGTTTCAGTTAAAAAACCTGACCCTTCCCAACCGCATTATTATGGCCCCGATGACGCGCAGCTTTTCGCCCGGCGGTGTGCCAACGAAAGAAGTGGCCGGCTATTACCGCCGCCGCGCCGAGGGTGGGGTCGGCCTGATTATCACCGAAGGCACAACCATTGACCATGAGGCGGCCAGCTTTGACCCCAATGTGCCGAATTTTCATGACAAAAAAGCTCTCGCAGGCTGGCAGCGCGTGGCCGAAGAAGTGCATGCGGGGGGCGGGCTGATTATGCCACAGCTTTGGCATGTTGGTGCGATGCGCCACGCCGACACCGGCCCGCATCCAGAAGCCGCATCGGTTTCGCCCTCGGGGCTGAAATATCCGGGCAAGGCGACGGGTGTGGCATTGTCGGCCAAGACCACGCAGGCGATTATAGATGCCTTTGCGCGCGGCGCCTATGAAGCGCGTCAAGCCGGATTTGACGGCGTTGAATTTCATGGCGCGCATGGCTATTTGATTGACCAATTTTTCTGGGAAGGCACCAATCAGCGCGACGATGATTTTGGTGGCCAACTTGTCGCGCGGACAAAATTTGCCTGTGACATTATCAGCGCGGCGCGGCGCGAAGTGGGCGATGACTTTCCCTTGCTTATTCGTTTCTCGCAATGGAAGCAGCAAGATTTCGACCACAAAATGGCACCCACGCCGGATGATTTACTGGCCTTTTTGCAACCGATGATAGACGCTGGTATTGATTGTTTTGACTGCTCGACGCGCCGCTTCTGGGAACCGGAATTTGACGGCAGCGTTCTTAATCTTGCTGGTTGGGTGAAAAAGCTCACTGGTATGCCGACCATTACGGTCGGCTCGGTTGGGTTGGATGGCGAGTTTGTCGCGGCCATGGGTGGCGAAAGTTCCGGTGCGGCACCGATTGACGGGCTGGTTGAACGACTTGAACGCGGCGAGTTTGATATGGTCGCGGTCGGGCGCGCGCTTTTGCTGGACGCGCAATGGCCGAGCAAAATTCGCAATGGCGATTTTGACCAACTCATGGCCTATACCAAAGAAGCCGTGGCAACGCTCTCTTGATTTTTTAGACGCGTTCTGGTGAACCAGCACGGTAGAGTGCCAAAAAGGCGCAC
>CAYQFO010000180.1:0-2634 GCA_964416815.1 uncultured Rhodobiaceae bacterium
CCGCCCGTCATATAAAGCCCGCCCGGCGATAACCCCAACAATACCGTCCGCCGCGTGTGCCAATGCGGTGCGCAAATCATCAAGCCCCGACAGGCCGCCGGACGCTATCACTGGTATTGAGACTTCGTGCGCCAAAGCCGCCGTGACGGCGATATTGAGGCCGCCCATCAAGCCATCGCGCTCAATATCGGTATAAATAAGTGCTGCAACACCGCAATCTTCAAATTGCTTGGCCAATTCAACCGCGTGCATTTGTGTAGGCTTAGCCCACCCTTCAACCGCCACAAGTCCGTCACGCGCATCAATCGCTATCGCTATGCGGCCAGCAAAAGCCGCGCAAGCCGCACGCACCAAAGACGGCTCACGCACCGCCGCCGTGCCGAGAATCACGCGGTCGACACCGGCTTCAAGCCACGCCTCAATGCTTGCCATATCGCGAACCCCGCCGCCCAATTGGATTTTGGCCGCATGCGTCGCCACGATTGCCTCTACCGCCGCGCGATTGACCGGCTTGCCGACCATCGCACCATCCAAATCAACAATGTGTAAATGTGAAAATCCCTGCTCGGCAAACAGACGCGCCTGCTCGCTGGGATTGTCATTGAAAATCGTCGCCGTTGCCATATCGCCGCGCTCTAGCCGCACGCAGCGGCCTTGTTTCAAATCTATGGCGGGAAACAAAATCATGGTGTCCAATTCACAAAATTGGCAATCAGGCGTAGTCCGGCCTGCTGGCTTTTTTCCGGATGGAACTGGGTGCCAACCATATTGTCGCACGCCAATATCGCCACCAAGGGCGCACCATAATCTGTGGTCGCGGCAATATTCTTATTGTCTGTCGGGCGGGCAGCATAGCTGTGGGCAAAATAAAAATCGTTGCCGGTAAGCCCGTCAAATAAAATATCGCGGTTAGAGATATCCACCGTATTCCAACCCATATGCGGCACTTTAAGCCTGTCAGGCGGATTGATTTCGATCACCTCACCGGCAATCCAGCCCAATCCTTCATGGTCGCCGCGCTCAAGCCCGCGCGAACACATAAGCTGCATACCCACACAAATGCCCAGAAACGGACGCCCTTCATCGCGCACGCGCTGGTTGAGCGCGGCCTCCATGCCAGCAATCGCACGCAAGCCCGCCGCACAATCACCAAAAGCCCCGACCCCCGGCAACACAATATGGTCAGCCTTGGCCACCGTTTCAGGGTCGCTGGTCACTTCCACCGGTCGCGCACCGGCCACATGTTGAAAGGCTTTTTCGGCCGAGCATAAATTGCCCGACCCATAGTCAATAATAACAATGGTCAAAAAATTATCCTAGCCACCCAAGACACCCTTGGTTGACGGCACGGCATCGGCCTTGCGCGGGTCAACGGCAATCGCCTGTCGAAGCGCACGCGCCAGCCCCTTAAAACAGCTTTCCACAATATGATGGTTGTTCTCACCATACAGATTTTCAATATGCAATGTGATACCGGCAGCCTGTGCAAAAGCCTGAAACCACTCTTTGAATAACTCGGTATCCATATCGCCCAATTTCGGCTTGCTGAAATTCACCTGCCAAATGAGATAAGGGCGCTGCGAAACATCCAGTGCCACGCGCGACAAAGTTTCATCCATTGGGACGGTGGCTTCGCCATAGCGCACAATACCCTTGAAATCACCCAGTGCCTCGCGCATCGCTTCGCCAATCACAATGCCGGTATCTTCGGTCGTGTGGTGAAAATCGATATGCAAATCGCCCTTGGCCTCGACATCCAAATCAATCAGCGAGTGGCGCGATAATTGCTCCAGCATATGGTCAAGAAATCCGATACCCGTATTTACATTGTAAACACCAGTGCCGTCGAGATTAACCGAAACACTGATTTCGGTTTCCTTGGTGGCACGCGCACGGCTGGCGCAACGGGCAGAAATTTTAGCAGCAAGCGTCATCGTCAAATCCTCTTCGGCATCTTATGCCAGACGCCATCTGATTTTATATCAAAATTCGCGCGATTCTCAAAGCCTTAGCATTTTCTACGCAAATGCACATAAAGCGCACCCGTATCACCATGACGCGGCGCAGCAACATCAAAAGCCACCACCAAAGCCGCCAATGGCGGCTGCCTCAACCAGTGCGGCACGTCGCGGCGTAAAACACCTTCGCCGCGCTCACCCTTGCCGGTTATAACCAGCACAAAGCGTTTGTTCTGCGCCTGCTGTCGGCGGAGAAATATAACCAATTTTTTGTGCGCCCCCTCGGCAGTCTGCCCATGTAAATCAAGTTTTGCTTCTATCGCCTGCCGCCCGCTTTGCAATTTGCGCCGCTCATTCATTGGTATCCGATTTTGTGGTGACGGGGCGCGTTTGTTTATGGCATCGACGACGGGGGGGCCGTCATTTAAATCGGGCGCGGCTTTTTGCTCCAGCGTATTTTCCGGCTTGGCTATTTGTTGGTTTTGGCGTGATGGGATTTGGTTTTTAAGCCGCACACGAGACTTCTTAACCAATGGCTTGGTTGAGTGCATGATTTTTTGCCACAGAGCCACGCCGTCAGCATCGTTTTTCGGTGCCATTCGCGCCTCAATCAGCTTCGGTGGCAATCAGCGTCCATACCGGAGCACGGCTGTCAAGCTCTTGTTCAAATGTCCAC
>CAYQFO010000181.1:0-2616 GCA_964416815.1 uncultured Rhodobiaceae bacterium
GGTGCCGCCAGTGCCGATGGCGCATGTAAAGCCATCAATTTTGCCGTCGGTTTGCTGCCAGATTTCCGGCCCTGTGGTTTCAACATGGGCGTCACGATTGGCGATATTGTCGAATTGGTTGGCCCAAACCGCGCCCTTTTTTGTTGCCAATTCGCCGGAGTATTTGACGTAATTATTCGGGTCGGCATAAGGCACGGCGGGTACTTCAATCAGTTCGGCACCGGCCAATCGCAGCATGTCTTTTTTCTCCTGACTTTGCGTGTCGGGAATGACAATCACCGATTTATAGCCCAGCGCATTGGCCACCAGCGCAATGCCGATGCCGGTATTTCCGGCAGTGCCTTCTACAATCGTGCCACCGGGTTTCAAGTGTCCTTTGCGTTCGGCATCGCGTATGATGAAGAGAGCGGCACGGTCTTTAACCGACTGGCCGGGGTTCATAAATTCAGCCTTGCCGAGAATGGTGCAGCCAGTTAATTCGGAAGCCTTGTTCAGTTTTATCAGCGGCGTATTGCCAATCGCTTCAATCATGCCTGCGTGATATTGCACAAATTTATCCTGTTCGTTTGCCGACAATTGGTTGATTCGATTTTATACATGAGCAATTTCAGCTTGCCACCAGAAATTTGAATTGAAAAGGGATAAATTGCATTATCTCATGCGCTATGTGGTTGTGGATAAGCCTGTGGATTATTTGTGCATCGTTTTCCAAGTTGAATTTTATTCCAGTCAGATGTTACCAAAACCCTTAATTTATATGATTCTTTTCTTATTGCTGTTCTTTAATGAATGTGGAAAAAGTAATCCACAGCGAAAAAGAACTGGGATAATTTTCCAAACTTAGTCAAAAGGATAGACTCATGTTAAAAGAAAAGTTTTTATATTCTGTGCTTACAATGTTGGCGTTAGCACTCATACCAACAATTCCTGCTTCATCCCATAGCGGTCGAGCCAATAATGAACACAATGTTGTTGTGCATGTGGTAGGGAAGCTTGGAGGCGAGGATGTGGTGGCCTCTCTGGTTAAGTGCTATGATGGGGATACTTGCCGTGTGCGCTTTGCCAACACGCCCGCCTTATTGTCTGTCCAGAGCTTGCGATTTAAGGGGTTTGACACCCCTGAAATACGCGGTGCCTGCGATAGGGAGAAAAGTTTGGCTCAGAAAGCCCAGAATGTTACACTCAAATATATGCGTGGAGATGCCCATCTCTCGGCCAATGGCGAGCGGGACAGGTATGGTCGGTTGGTGGTGGAAGCTCCGGAACTCAAGACAAAATTGATACGGCGTGGGCTGGCGCGGGAATATGATGGCGGTAAGCGAGGTAGCTGGTGCCAAGTGTCATCATATTGACGAAAAATTAGCCTCAAAAGTGGCTCCCCGGGCCGGACTCGAACCAGCGACCGAACGGTTAACAGCCGTTTGCTCTACCAACTGAGCTACCGGGGAACGGTTTTACAATCTGAGGCATATATCAGAGCTTGTTTGAAACGCCAAGATGAAATTAACCTTGGCTGGAGGCCACGCCCGGGATCGAACCGGGGTACGCGGCTTTGCAGGCCGCTGCGTCACCACTCCGCCACGTGGCCTCATATTGCAAGTATGACGTTTGTTTCTATATCAAGCACTCTGTTTCTATATCAAGCACTCTGTTTCTATATCAAGCACTCTCATGTTGGCGCAAATGGTTTTTGTGTTATTGATATGGCGGAGATTGTCAAATCGGGCGATACGGCCTATATACTGGCACGATATTGGTGCGGCACTGGCGGAGCGAATTTATGAATAAAGTGCTTTCCATTGATGAGACGACTGTTTCGCAAGCCTGTTTCAATATGGTTGAGGGCCAGTTGAAGCCGGGGGGGGTGCGCGATTTGCGGCTGACCCATATGATGAAACAAGTGCCGCGTGAAAATTTTGTCACGGCGGCGCAGTGCGATTTGGCCTATGCCGATTGCGAACTTGACTGTCGCCTCGGTGAAGCCGGTCGCCGGTTGATGTCGCCTTTGGCGTTTGCACGTCTGGTTGAGCTGGCCGATATTCAGCCCGAAGATGTGGTGTTGGATATTGCTGGTGGCACCGGCTATAGCGCTGCCGTGTTGGCCGGTTTGGCAAATACGGTCATTGGGCTGGAGGCTGATATTGAAATGAGCCAAAAGGCCGACCAAAATTGGCAAGATTTGAACATTACCAATGCGGTGGCCGTGACTGGTCCGTTGTCCGAAGGGCAAGCCAAACAGGGGCCGTTTCATGTTATTTTCATCAATGGGTGCGTCGCGCAAATACCGGATGGCCTGTTGCAGCAATTGGATGAGGGTGGTCGTTTGGTTTGTGTTGCACCAAGTGAGGGCGTCTCGCGGGCGCATTGTTACACCCGTCAGGGTGACGGATTTTTCAAGCGCGTGTCGTTTGATGTGTCAGTGCCGGATTTAACCGATTTTGAACCAGCGCGTGTGTTTGAGTTTTAACATTGTCATTGGGTTTGCAGTACGATGGGAATCGGACAAAATAGAAGTATGAAAATGGCAAAAGTTTTTACCTGCGATATTTTGATTACGGCATTATTGACTTGCGTGGTTGATATAGAAACAGAGTGCTTGATATAGAAACAGAGTGC
>CAYQFO010000182.1:0-2611 GCA_964416815.1 uncultured Rhodobiaceae bacterium
TTGCCACGCCGTGCGCGGAGCAGGAAATTGACTTACCCGGACTGGCAGCCCATATGCGTGATTGTCTGCCCGGCTATGCGGTGCCACGTTTTTTGCGCGTCGGCAGTCGTACCAGCCTGACCGGCACATTCAAATATCAAAAAACGGGATTGAAAACTGAAGCCTATCATGTGGCACAGGTGGAAGATGCGCTTTACCTACTGACACCTGCCGATGAAAGTTGGCAAAAACTGACGCCCGATTTGCAAAAGCGGGTTGATGATGGTGATATTCGCCTTTAGGAGGAAATCATGCTGCCCTATCAGGAACTCAATCGTTCGATTGCCGGACGTGTTGCGATTGTCACTGGTGCCGGAAGCGGCATGGGACGCGCCACGGCGCATTTATTTGCCCGCGAGGGCGCGAAACTGGCTGTCACCGATTTACACGCCGACACTTGCGCTGCCGTCGCCGATGAAATTCGTGCCGCCGGATTTGACGATGTGCAAGCTTGGCCGTTGGATGTGAGTGACGCCGCCGCCATTCGCCGTGTGGTGGAGGAGGTGGTGAAAAAATTCAGCGCCCTCGACATTGTGGTGAATAATGCCGGTATGGCCGCGCCTCTGCCGATGGATGACCCGAATTATGACGCCCAATGGGACAAGCAGTTGGCGATTATGCTGACCGCACATCAGGTGATGTTTCGTGCTGCGCTACCGCATTTGCGCCAATCCGATGCCGCGCGTGTGGTCAATATCGCCTCCACCGAGGGCTTGGGCGCGACGCCCGGCAATTCGCCCTATGTCGCGGCCAAAACCGGCGTGATTGGCTTGACGCGTGCGCAGGCCAATGAATATGGCCGCGAGGGCATTACCGTTAATTGCATTTGCCCGGGCCCGATTCACACCGGCATTACCGAAGCCATTCCCGATGAGCATAAGGAAATTTATGCCAAACGCCGGGTGCCATTGCGACGCTATGGTATTCCCGAAGAAGTGGCGCATATAACTTTGTCGGTGGTGTTACCGGCGGCAAGTTATTTGAACGGCGTGAGCATTCCGGTTGATGGCGGCATGATTGTCAAAAATGGCTGAGCTTAAAGTCGGCTCTGTAGCCAGTCGATAATCTGCTGGGCGGCTTCATCGGCGGTTGTTTGTGTCGAATTGACGATGATTTCCGGTGTTTCGGGTGGCTCGTAGGGGCTATCAATGCCGGTAAAGTTTTTCAATTCACCGGCGCGCGCTTTTTTGTAAAGGCCTTTTTCATCGCGCTGTTCGGCGACTTCAAGTGGCGTATCAACGAAGATTTCGATGAACTCGCCTTCGTTCATCATGCGCCGCACCATATTGCGTTCGGCGCGGAAGGGCGAGATAAAGGCGGTCAGCACAATCAGTCCGGCATCGCTCATCAGTTTGGCGACTTCACCAATGCGGCGAATGTTTTCCACGCGGTCGGCATCGGTAAAGCCCAAATCTTTATTGAGGCCGTGGCGCACATTGTCGCCATCCAACAAAAATGTGTGGTGGTTCATCCCATGCAGACGTTTTTCCAGCGCATTGGCAATGGTTGACTTACCCGAACCCGACAGGCCGGTAAACCACAACACCATCGGCTTTTGATTTTTCAGCGCACTATGGGCTTGGCGGTCAACATCAACCGCCTGCCGGTGGATATTTTGGGCGCGGCGCAGGCTGAAATGCAGCATACCGCCACCGACCGTGTGATTGCTGATGCGGTCAATCAAAACAAAGCCGCCCAGCGTGTGATTTTCACTATAGGGGGTGAAAACAATCGGCTTGTCTGTTGCCAAGCTGACTACGCCAATGCCGTTGAGCGGCAATGTTTTGGCGGCATTGCGCTCCATATTGTTGATATTGATTTGATATTTCAAATCCTGCACCGAGGCGTGTACGGTTTGCGTGGCAAGTTTCATAATATAGCTACGGCCAGACAGCAGGGGGGCATCGTCCATCCACACCAAGGTGGCTTCAAATTGGTCGGCGTTTTCGGGCGGGTGGTCGGCGGCGGCCATCACATCACCGCGCGAGCAGTCAATTTCATCGCGCAGGGTGAGGGTGACGGATTGCCCGGCGCTAGCGGTTTTAAGGTCGCCGTCAAAAGTGACAATACGGGCAATTGTGCCGGTTTGGCCGGAGGCTACGACACGAATTTTGTCGCCAACCGCCACACTGCCGGAAGCAATCTGCCCGCTAAGCCCACGAAAATCACTATCGGGACGATTGACCCATTGCACCGGCAGAGCAAACGGCGCGGCGGTATTTTGATGTCCGTGAAGGCCGACATTCTCCAAATGTGCCATTAAGGTTGCGCCGCGATACCAGCCCATCGTGCTGCTGGCATGGGCCACATTATCGCCTTTCAGTCCGGAAAGCGGAATCGCGGTGAACGCGGCAATACCTATCTCATCAGTGAATTTTTTATAGGCGTCGGTCACGGCCTCAAACACGGCTTGGTCATAGGCGACCAAATCCATTTTATTGACGGCCAGCACGAAATGCTTAATGCCCACCAAATGCGCCAGATAGCTGTGGCGGCGCGTTTGCTCCAAAACCCCTTTGCGGGCATCAACCAAAATAACGGCAAGATCTG
Organism: uncultured Rhodobiaceae bacterium; assembly: GCA_964416815.1. Taxonomy (GTDB): domain Bacteria; phylum Pseudomonadota; class Alphaproteobacteria; order RS24; family RS24; genus JBPCVS01. The sequence goes on from CAYQFO010000182.1 coordinate 2,590, forward strand.
CGGTTGAGGCACCGGTTATCAT
>CAYQFO010000183.1:0-2556 GCA_964416815.1 uncultured Rhodobiaceae bacterium
CATTGAAAAAGACCAAAAAAACCAACAAGGCCAAATAGCCGGATTGTCGTCGTGGATTAAATTTTACGGCCCCTGATTTTTCTTTTAACGACTCAGTGAATCAGACACTCTCTTTCATATTGGGACGAAGGTCGTTTTGATTATCAGAGGGTGCAACCATGCAATCAGCCACTGCCGAGCGGACACATCCGTATCACCCGATTGATTTGCTTGAATCTCTGGCGACGGATAGGCAATGGCCGTTTGAGCGTGGTTCGGAAGATGACATGAACATTTGCATTGCTGGTAAGCAATGCGATTATAATTTGGCCATTAGCTGGCGGCCTGACCTTGGGGGTCTGCATTTGGCCAGCGTATTGGATACACGCGCCCCGAAATCAAAGCGGCACGAAGTTCACGAATTACTGGCATTGATTAACGAGCATCTTTTTCTTGGTCATTTTGACACTTGGTCAAACGATGGGGCAATTTTGTTTCGTAATACCATGTTTGTGAGTGGCGACGGCTTGTCTGAAGACCAATGTAATGAGCTGATAACCCACGCGATTGAGACATGCGAGCGTTTTTTTCCAGCCTTTCAATTCTTGATTTGGGCGGGGCATACGCCGCATGATGCGCTTGAAAGTAGTATGTTTGAGACACAAGGCGATGCCTGACATAAATTTATCAATCCTTCAAGATCGTTCATTCTTATTGGTGGGTGGCGGCAAAATGGGGAGTGCTCTGTTGCATGGCTGGCTGACGTCCGGATTGTCGCCATCGCAATTTATGGTTCAGGAGCCAAACCCCGATGAAGCCTTGCAAACCAAGGGGGTGATATTGAACCCCGATTTATCCACTCTGGCGGCTCCCGACATTATTGTGTTGGCCATCAAGCCGCAAATGGCACTTGAGGTGATACCCGTACTGGCCGAGCATCTTGATGCCGATACAATCGTGATATCGCTTTTGGCGGGAACAAGGATTGCCAATCTGCAAGCTTTGTTGTCGCGCAAGACCGGCATTATTCGCACCATGCCGAATACACCGGCCGAAATTGGTGCCAGCATGACGGCCTTATGTGCCGGTGCCGGGGTTGACGCCACGGCACGCATGCAAGCCGAAGTGTTGATGCAGGCCGTCGGCAAGACCGTTTGGCTTGATGATGAAGACTATATGGATGCCGTGACCGCGATTGGTGGTTCCGGCCCGGCCTATCTTTTCTATTTGGTTGAAGCACTAAAAGATAGCGGTGAAGCATTGGGACTGTCACCGGAAATCGCTGACCTGCTGGCGCGGCAGACGATAATTGGCAGTGCGCGCATGTTGGATGAAAGTGATGAAACGGCTAGCCGCTTGCGTGGCAATGTCACCTCACCCGGCGGCACGACGCAAGCGGCATTGAATATCTTGGTGAAGAAAAAAGGCGGCCTCATTGATTTGATGCGCCGTGCCACCAAAGCCGCCGCGAAACGCAGCCGCGATTTGTCAGAGGCGGGGCGTGAAGACAGTTAGATCGGAATTGAAATTTGTGCCTGTAACCCGCCTAGTTCCGATTTTTGCAATATAATATCGCCGCCATGCCCACGCGCCACATCGCGGGCAATGGCCAGCCCCAATCCGGTACCGCCCATTTTGGCTGTGCGAGCATCATCCAGCCGATAAAAGGGACGGAATACATCTTCCAGCTTGTCTTCAGGAATACCCGGTCCATCATCATCAATGGTGATATAAATAAAGCTCTTATTTTTATCGTGATGGGCGAGCAAATTGACATGCGTGGCATGGCTGCACGCATTATTGATAAGATTGGTGATACACCGGCGCAATGCATTGGGTTTCATCGGTACATATTCTGCCGCCGTTTCGGTTGATTTGATTTTTACATTTGGCCAGCGGCGTTCGGCGTCATGGTGTATTTGCTCGAAAAAGGGTTCAAAATCGGTTGGCACGGAAGTCTCCCCCTGATAGCCACGGGCAAATGCCAGATAATCTTCCAGCATATCTTCCATTTCTCCAATATCGGTATTAAGATCGTCGATTTCCGAGCTTTGTGGCAGCATGGCCAATTGGAGTTTCAGGCGCGTCAGAGGCGTGCGTAAATCATGGCTGACCCCCGCCAGCATAGTGGTGCGCTGTTCAATCTGGCGTTGAATACGGCCGCGCATTTCGATAAAGGAGGCGGCTGCGCTGCGCACTTCTGCTGCGCCGGAGGGACGAAATTCAGGAATATCGCGGCCTTTGCCAAATTCTTCGGCAGCAATGGCCAGACGCTGAATGGGACGTATTTGATTGCGCAAAAACATGCCCGAAACCAAAAGCAGAATAACCGATGTGCCAACCATCCAAATCATAAAAATATGCGTATTGGTGGCATAGACGCGTTTTCTTTGCGCCAAGACGCGCATGACTTCGCCAGGCAACAAGACGCGAATATCCACATAATTGTCATAAGTGAGTGTATCAACCCAAAACGGACGACCGACTTGCGTGGTCAATTCGCGCGACAGCGATTGATGCAACAAAGCGACAATCGGTCTGTCGGCGGCTTCGGGCAGGCTGAAGAAAAAAAAAAAA
>CAYQFO010000184.1:0-2523 GCA_964416815.1 uncultured Rhodobiaceae bacterium
CCGGATCGCCGGGGCCGTTGGACAGAAAAACCCCGTCAGGGTTTTGCGCCAGCACGGCTTCTGCTGTGCTGTCGGCGGGCATGACGGTGACGCGGCAACCGGCGGCGGCCAGACAGCGCAAGATATTGTTTTTGATGCCATAATCCAGTGCCACCACATGATGGTGCGTTGTTCCCTTAACGAAGCCGGTCTGCCATTGCCAGCGTCCTTCTTCGTGGTGATAATTTTCGCGTGTCGTAACATTGGCGGCCAAATCAACCCCTTCCAGCCCGTTGAAATCGGCCAGCTTGGCGACTAGTTCAGCCTCGTTAAATTGCCCGTCGGCATGATGCGCCAGCACCGCATTGAACATGCCGTTTTCGCGGATGTGGCCAGTAATGGCGCGGGTATCGACACCGCTCAGGCCAATCAATCCACGCGCGGCCAGCCAGTTGTGCAAATGGTGCTGCGCCCGATAATTCGACGGATTGGTGATGGCCTCGCGAATAATCAGCCCGCGCGCGGCTTCGGGGCGGGCGGTGTTGGAGGTTTCCACATCTTCATCAGTGGCCCCGACATTGCCGATATGGGGAAAGGTAAAAGTGACAATCTGTCCGGCATAGGACGGGTCGGTGAGAATTTCCTGATAGCCGGTCATCGCGGTATTGAAACACACCTCGCCAACCACTGCACCCTCGGCACCGACGCCAAATCCATAAAGTTTCAGCCCCGATGCCGTCAGCAAGAGCGCGGTCGGTTTGGGCGTGTGCCATTTGCGCAGCTTGCTCATGCGCGGCTCCCGATGGTGTCAGATAGGCAAAAAAATATCTCCTGCCGCTTGTCAACGGAGGAGATATTTTGAATGGTCGTTTCGGTCATTTGTTGAACCTGTCGCGCCTGAAAATTGACGCGAAGCTATAGAAATGACCGGCATGGGTCAAGTTTTCGCTGCCACCAAATGGGGATAGTTTTCCTGCGTAATAATTCAGAAAAAACAATGGTTTGGTAGGGCGATAACCGGCAGCATCGGAAATGCCGTTATGATGGCTCTCTGCTGTCTGAAAAGTGATTCGCCAGCACCGTATTTGAGTCATTGTTTCTTTGCCCATTTTGGTCTATAGACGGGCGGTTTCACGAATGAACCGCTTTTGAGGAGACCTGTTTTCATGCAGGAAAAATTTAACGAGGCCTTGAAGGTCGCGATTAAAAGCCAGAACAAAATACGCATGTCGACCTTGCGCCTGATAAATGCAGCCATTAAAGATCGCGACATTGCCGTGCGCACGGCCGACCGTGGCACTGGCATATCGGATGAGCAGATTCTCGAAATTTTGGCCAAAATGGTCAAGCAACGTCAAGAGGCGGCGACCACTTATGAGGAAGCCGGTCGGCTTGAATTGGCCGAGCAGGAACGCGCCGAAATTGTCGTGATTGAAGAATTTTTACCCCCCCAGCTCAGCGATGAAGAAGTGGCCGCGGCGGTGGCCGCCATCGTTGAAAAACTGGGGGCAGCCTCTTTGAAAGATATGGGTAAAGTCATGGGCGCTTTGAAAGAGCAATATGCCGGACAAATGGATTTTGGCAAAGCCGGTGGGCTGGTGAAGAAAAAATTAGGCAATTAAGAATTAAACTGGCGGCTTTGCACAGAATTTGACTGTTGGGGACTGCCTGTTGACGCCGCTATCGGCTATACTGGCAGGATGGCTTTTGAGCAAAACTTTCTTGATGAGATTAAAAACCGCATCGCCGTGTCAGATGTCGTCGGTCGCTCGGTGAAGTTGCAAAGGCGTGGCCGCGAGTTTGTCGGGCTTAGCCCGTTCAAGCAAGAGCGCACACCCTCTTTTACGGTCAATGACGACAAGCAGTTTTACCACTGCTTTTCGACTGGTAAGCATGGGTCGGTATTTGATTTTCTTATGGAAACCGAGGGGCTGAGTTTTCTCGAAGCGGTTGAGCGTTTGGCGCGTGAAGCCGGACTCCCCATGCCGCAAAGCGACCCGCGTGCGACCGAGCGCGCCGCGCAACAAACTGGTCTAACTGATGTTACCGAGGCTTCTGCCGAATGGTTTCAAAGCCAGTTAAAAGGCCAAGCAGGGGAGGCAGCGCGCACTTATTTAGAGCGGCGCGGAGTGTCGCAAAAGCTGATTGATGATTTTGGTTTGGGTTTTGCGCCTGCTTCGCGCACTGGTCTTATTGAGCATTTGACGGCGCGTCATATTAAAATGACGCAGATTGTCGAGTCCGGCATGGCGATTAAGCCTGATGATTCGGGCGTGCCTTATGACCGCTTTCGTGACCGCATCATGTTTCCCATTCACGACACACGCGGACGCGTGATTGCCTTTGGCGGACGCGCCATGCAGGCCGATGCACCGGCCAAATATCTTAATTCACCGGAAACGCCGATTTTTCACAAAGGCCACCAGCTTTTCAATTTCGCCCGCGCGCGTCAAGCGGCTCACAAATTGAACACCGTGTTGGTGACGGAAGGCTATATGGATGTTATCGGGCTGGCGCGGGCTGATATTATTCATGCCGTTGCGC
>CAYQFO010000185.1:0-2522 GCA_964416815.1 uncultured Rhodobiaceae bacterium
CAAAATCCTGCGTGGTCACATCAATAACGGCTTGTTGCCGATGGCTGTTCGCGGCCTCTAAATTTGTCTCTGGATTGGGTTGTTCCATACAAAATTCCTTTCCCCTAACATGGTGCTTTCTACCGCGATTGCCAAGCCCTGATTATTGCCCCCGATTATCAAGCTTGATTGTCGCCCTCTTGTCAAAATTGCAGCGATGGTGCATAACGCCGTTTCATTTTGCACGCGGGCGTAGCTCAGGGGTAGAGCACAACCTTGCCAAGGTTGGGGTCGTGAGTTCGAATCTCATCGCCCGCTCCAGATGGGATAGTCTTGCATTTGCGCGTGTCTCGCCTTGTCTTGTCGCCGCTCGGGGCGCCATTAGGATTGCTTTTTTTTGAGCGTTACAAAATTAGCCGTTGACGAGCCGGTCGCCAGCAGACCGCCTTCGCTATCGTAAAGCTCGCCTTCGACAAACCCGACCGAACGACCACGGCGAATAACCCGCCCGACCGCATAAAGCCGCGCGGGGCGCGCTGGCGCCAACATTGACACTTTGATTTCCAATGTTGGGCTAATCTGCCCCCATTCCAGATTGAGACCAATGGCAAAGGCCATGGCATCATCCAACATGGCCGCCACATTGCCGCCTTGAATACCGCCCCATTTATTGCACAGTTGCGCACCTGCATTGAAAGCCATTTCAACAATTCCGGCGTCCCCGTCAACCGCCAGTAATTCCAACCCCAAATGCACCGAGCTTGGCGAGGGCTTGGCGTGGGCGGCTTTAACATTGGGTGGCCAGCCTTGCGGGTCGGTGATAAACTGGCCGCGCTGTTGGCCGACTTGTTCTATGTGAAATTGATAATCATGAAATCGAGAGTCATCGGATTGTTTGCGAGACATGGATTGTTCCTCCAGCGCAGACCATAATCAGCCGCAAACCGGCTTGCAAGTGTTGGCATAGCTCAAAAAGGAGAGCGCAATGAACAAAAGCCGAGGCGGCTGGTTGGCGGCCATGCCCTTTATCGAAAAAATCGCCGTGCGCACCGCCGATATAGATGACTTCAACCATGTCAATAATGTCATCTATTTAGGCTGGATGGCGCGCACAGCATGGGCGCACTCCAAAGTATTGGGGTTTGACTTTGCCGCCTATCGCGCACGTGATTGCGGGTTTGTTGTGGCGCACCATGAAATTGACTATCTACATCCGGCAATCGTCGATGACACGATTGAGGTGGCGACGTGGATTACGCAAAATGACCGGCGATTGCGGCTACGCCGTCGGTTTCAGTTGCGCGCGCAACAAACCGGACAAACACTCGCTTTCGGGCTGTCCGATTATGTCACGATGAAAATCTCCACCGGCAAAGCCTGTCGCATGCCCGCCGATTTTGCCAGCGGCTATCCGGTCGCCGATGGCGTTGAGGCCGCCTTTCTCGAAAAAACAACTGATTGAATTTTAATCGCTATCTGCCTCAGCATTCAGCCGATAACCGCCCTCGGCGGTGAGCAGAATTTTGGTATCTGACGGGTCAAGCTCTATTTTCTGCCGTAAACGGTAAATATGTGTCTCCAGCGTGTGCGTTGTGACTTGTGCATTATACCCCCACACTTCGTGCAATAATTGCTCGCGTGACACAACTTGACCGGCGGTGCGCAGCAAATATCTCAAAATACCAGTTTCTTTTTCCGTCAGACGAATTTTAGCCCCCCCCGCTTGCTCAAGAATTTTCAATGTCGGTCGAAACAAATAAGGTCCAATCGTCAATTCTGCCTGACCGGTTGTTTCATATTGGCGCAATTGCGCCCGAATGCGCGCCAGCAAAACCCCAAAACGAAATGGCTTGGTGACATAATCATTGGCACCAGCATCAAGACCGAGAATCATATCAGCATCCGTGGTCGCACCAGTCAGCATGATAATCGGTGCGTTCAGTCCTTTTTGTCTCAAAATCTTACAGGTTTCGCGGCCATCCTGATCCGGCAAACCAATATCCAGCAAAACCAAATCTGGCGCCGTGCCAGTTGTAATTTTGTCGATCGCGGCACCGGCGCTATCGGTGAAATCCAAAACAAATTCGGCATGGAGTGCAAATTGCTCATCCAGTGCTTGGCGCAACGCAACATCATCTTCCACAACCAATAGGCGATATTTCGTCATACGTCACTTTAGGCACAAACGCGCCATACAACAAGCACTTGCACATTGGCGTGCCAATCGCCAATCTGGTACATGTCTGTCAGCATGGATATTGTGATAACACCCGCCGCCAAGCATCATGGCGCGATTGCCTTCGGTGATATTCGTGCCCCTTGTGCGTTGGGGGCCGCTGGTGTGCGGCAACAAAAAAGCGAAGGCGACGACGCAACCCCGTTGGGACGTTTTGCCTTGCGAAAAATTTATTATCGCCGCGACCGTGTGCGGCGCCCACAATCGGATTTTCCGCTACACGAGATTTCACGCAAATGCGGCTGGTCAGATGATGTGCGCGACCCGCAATACAATCAATATGTCCGCCTGCCCCATGCCTTTACCC
>CAYQFO010000186.1:0-2521 GCA_964416815.1 uncultured Rhodobiaceae bacterium
CATCACGCTGGATTTTGCCTTGGTGCGCCTGACCGACGTGATTGAAAATCTTATCGTCTATCCCGACCGTATGCGTGCCAATCTCGACAGTCTGGGCGGACTGATACACTCGCAGCGCGTGCTGCTGGCACTCACACAAGCCGACGTCAGCCGCGAGGAGGCTTACCGGCTGGTGCAACGCAGTGCTATGCCCGTCTGGCACGGCGAGGGGAATTTTCTCGACCTGCTCAAAGCCGATGACCAGGTGAAGCTGAGCGATATGGAACTGGAAAACCTATTTGACCTTGACTACCATTTCAAACATGTAGATACAATCTTTGCCCGTGTCTTCGGAGAAAATTAGGAGACCAAAATGCCAAAACGCCGCCGCATTTATGAAGGCAAAGCCAAAGTGCTTTACAAAGGCCCCGAGCCCGGAACGCTCGTGCAACATTTCAAAGACGATGCCACCGCCTTCAATAATGAAAAACACGCCGTGATTGAAGGCAAGGGCGTGTTGAACAATCGCATTTCAGAATTTATTTTCCTGCGCTTGGAGCAAATTGGGGTGCCGACCCATTTCATCAAATCATTAAACATGCGCGAACAGCTGGTGCGGCAGGTAGAAATCATTCCGCTGGAAGTCGTGGTGCGTAATGTCGCCGCCGGCTCGCTGGTCGAAAGGCTGGGGCTGAGCGAGGGCGATGCCCTCCCCCGCCCAATCATTGAATTTTATTATAAAAACGATGCGCTCGGCGACCCGCTGGTGAGCGAAGACCATATCAATGCTTTTGAGTGGGCCACCCCGCATGAGATGGATGAAATACTGATCTATGCTCAGCGGGTGAATGATTTCATGACCGGGCTGTTTGCTGGTGTCTCTATCAGGCTGGTTGATTTCAAACTGGAATTCGGTCGCCTGTGGAACGGCGAAACGGCGCGTATTTTATTAGCCGACGAAATAAGTCCCGATAATTGCCGCCTGTGGGACACAAGCAATAATAAAAAGCTCGACAAGGATAGATTTCGACAAGACCTTGGTGGGCTGATGGATGCCTATCATGAAGTGGCGCGGCGGCTCGGCATTTTTACCGACACCGCCCCCAAGGGCAAAAAAGGGCCGGTGCTGGTTAAATGAAGGCACAATGAAAGCGACGATTTATATCACATTGAAAAACGGCGTGCTGGACCCGCAAGGCAAGGCGATTGAAAACGCGCTGGAGCGGCTGGGCTTTGATACCATTAACGAGGTGCGGCAAGGCAAGCTGATTGAGATGGATATGGAGGCCGCCTCGGCCGATGCGGCGCACACACAACTCACCAATATGTGTGAGCAATTACTCGCCAATACGGTGATTGAAAATTACCGTATTCAAATTGCCCCACAAAGTGACGCGATGGAGTAGCCATGCAAGCGGCAGTGATTGTTTTTCCCGGCTCCAATTGTGACCGCGATGTTGGTGTGTGTTTGCACGCGGCGATGGGCAAAAAACCGCTTATGGTATGGTACAGCGAGACAAGCCTGCCCGATTGCGATGTGATTATACTGCCCGGCGGTTTTTCCTATGGCGATTATTTGCGCTGCGGTTCAATGGCCGCCAACAGCCCGATTATGCGCGATGTGGTGGCACAGGCGCAAAAGGGGATGCCGGTTCTGGGTATATGCAACGGCTTTCAAATGCTGACCGAATGCGGGCTATTGCCCGGTGTATTGATGCCCAATGCCGGTTTGAATTTTATCTGCCGCAATATGCGCCTCACTGTTGCCAATACGAACACCCCCTTTACCGGCGACTATGCAGTCGGCGAGAAAGTGGTTATTCCGGTGGCGCATAATGAGGGCAATTATTTCGCCGATGAGGCCACATTGAAAAGCCTGCACGACGATAACCGGATTGTTTTCACCTATGCCGAGGGCGACAATCCGAACGGTGCCTGCCACGACATTGCTGGTATTTGCGACAAGACCAGCCGTATTGTCGGTATGATGCCGCATCCCGAACGTCGCGCTGAGGCCGCGCTTGGTGGCGAAGACGGCAAACGTGTGTTTACCAGTCTGATGACGGCATTGGCGTGAGAACAAAACATGTTGAAAAATGATGGCCATATTAACGACACGCAAATCACGCCAAAAATTGTCGCCGAACATGGTCTGACACCGGAAGAATATGACAGCGTGGTCGACTATATGGGACGGGTGCCAAACCTGACTGAACTCGGCGTCTTTTCGGTTATGTGGTCGGAGCATTGCTCTTACAAATCGTCGCGCAAATGGTTGAAAAAATTGCCGGTGAGCGGGCGCCACGTTATTCAAGGGCCGGGCGAAAATGCTGGGGTGATTGACATTGGCGATGGCGATGCCGCCATATTCAAAATGGAAAGCCATAATCACCCGTCTTTCATTGAACCTTATCAGGGGGCCGCCACTGGTGTCGGCGGCATTATGCGCGATGTGTTCACCATGGGGGCGCGGCCTGTGGCCAATCTGAATGCGCTGCGTTTTGGCGCACCGGAGCATAAAAAAACACGCCACCTGCTGGCC
>CAYQFO010000187.1:0-2473 GCA_964416815.1 uncultured Rhodobiaceae bacterium
CGCTGGTTGTCGGTGTGCCGGATGAAAAATGGGGACAAGCGGTAACCGCCGTCATCAAGCCGGTTTAGGGGACAACGCTGGACGGCGACATGCTGAAAATTTTCGTGCGCGAGAAACTGGCCGCTTATAAAACCCCGAAACATTTTCTGGAGGGCAGCCCACCCTTGCGTGCGCCCAATGGCAAAGCCGACTATAAAGCCATCACAGATTATGCCGTGAGCGAAGTGACAAAACGCACCTAAGGATGCCAAGCATATGACACGCCATATCGCCATTTTCGGCAAGACCGGTAAAAAACATGCCGACATTGTCCGCCAAGGCTTTGCCGGTCGCGATAATTGGCAAATCGACACATGGCCGTGCAATGATGATATGGCGGCGCGTGACAAGATTATTGCCGCTTGCGAAATTGCCGTCATCAGCCCTGACTTTCTACTCACGCAGGGTAATTTCAGCGCGTTAATGTCCGGCTCGAAATTGAAACTCTTTATCCAACCTTGGGTCGGCACGGATTGGATTGACCCCGGCTTTTTACCCAAAGGCTTACAAGTGTGTAACGCCTCCGGCCATGCTGCGCCCATGGCCGAGTTCGTACTGGGCACGATGCTGGAACACGCACTGGAATTGCGCGCCCATCATGGCGATATGCACGCTGGTCGCTGGCACCGCTCGGGACGCAATAATGCCGCCGAAGCTCTGCATAGCGATTTGGCAGGCAAAACACTCGCCATTATCGGCTATGGTGAAATAGCCCAAGCCGTCGCCGCGCGCGCCACCGTTTTTGGGATGACGGTAATAGCCGTCGCCCGCACACCCCGCGATGCAATACCCGCCCCATTAAGCTGGATGGGCGTGCAGGCCGATTTGCCGAAACTGCTCGCCGAAGCCGATTATCTCGTCCTCACCTGCGATTTGAACGAGGACACTGAAGGCATGATGGATGCCGCCGCCTTCAAAAAAATGAAACCGACGGCCTATTTGGTCAATGTCGCGCGCGGCGAGGTCATCAATGAAGACGCGCTCTATGATGCGTTGAAAAACCACACCATTGCCGGGGCCGCACTTGATACATGGTATCGCTATCCGGCCAATGTGCTTGACGCCGAGCCTGACCCTGATAGGGGCGGTGCCTATCAAGGCTCGAAACATGATTTTTTGGTACTTAATAATGTGCTGCTGACGCCGCATTGTGCCGCCAATACGCATGGTGCCGACCGCGGCCGCTATGAAAGCATTGCCGAAACCTTGCTTGAATATGCAGACGGCAAACAACCCAAACGCTATGTGCTCACCGGCACCGGCACCAATCCAGACGGATTTACCATGGCGTAAACAGGGCTTGCCGCATATCATTCCGGTGCTATTATCGAAAAAATTGGGAGCTGTGACCTATGAGTGATTTGACTGCGTTTCGCAAAGAAACCTCTGCTTGGTTGGAAGCACATTGTCCGTCATCCATGCGCACACCGATGCCGGAGCGGGAAATGCCGTGGGGTGGACGCAATGCCGATTTCCCCAATCCCGACACAAAAATATGGTTGGACAAAATGGCCGAGCGCGGTTGGACAGCACCGACTTGGCCGAAAGAATATGGCGGCGGTGGCCTCAGCAAAGAAGAAAACAAAATTCTGCAACAAGAATTGGGGCGCATTAAAGCCCGTCCGGCTCTGACCAGTTTTGGCCTGTGGATGCTTGGACCGGCATTGCTGGAATTTGCTTCCGAAGAGCAGAAGAAGAAATATCTCTCCGAAATTATACGCGGCGAAATTCGTTGGTGTCAGGGTTATTCGGAGCCGGGGGCGGGTTCCGACTTGGCCGGTCTGCAAACCAAAGCCGAAGATAAAGGCGATTATTATCTGGTCAACGGTCAGAAAGTCTGGACTTCTTACGCCGACCAATGCGATTGGATTTTTTGCCTTGTGCGCACCGACACCTCGGTCAAGCATAACGGCATTTCCTTCTTGCTGATTGATATGGACGCACCGGGCGTGGAGGCGCGTCCGATTAAATTGATTTCCGGCTCGTCGCCATTTTGCGAAACTTTCCTTTCCGACGTGAAAGTACCGAAAGAAAATTTGGTTGGTGAATTGAACAAAGGTTGGAGTATTGCCAAGCGTCTCTTGGAGCATGAACGCAGCATGATTTCCGGCATGGGCATGGGCGCCGGGGCGGCCTCTATGGGTGGCATGGAGGCCGTGGCCAAAGAAATTTTCGGCACCGATGACGAGAAAATTGCCAATCCCGCCATTCGTGAGGCTATCGCCAATCACAAAATGGACCAGCAGGCTTTCGGCCTAACCCTGAAACGCGCCGGAGAAGAAGCTAAATCTGGACAAGGGGGAGGAATGGGTGCGGCTTCCGCCATGTTCAAATATTACGGCACCGAATTGAACAAAAATCGCTTTGAACTCCTGCTTGATGTGATGGGCTCCCAAGCCCTAGGATGGGAAGGCGAAGGTTTTGACAGCAAAGA
>CAYQFO010000188.1:0-2463 GCA_964416815.1 uncultured Rhodobiaceae bacterium
GAAAGGTGCCCTGGCTGGAACGCCGACCGATTGCGTCATGATTGCCACGCGCGCCAGGTTGAGCGATGAGCCGCCGGATTTGCTGTTGTCGGGGGTTAATTTCGGCCAGAACATTGCCGAAGATGTGAGTTATTCCGGCACGGTATCGGCGGCCAAAGAGGGGGCAATAGCTGGGATTCGCTCCATTGCCCTGAGCCAAACCATGGCACTGGATGGCTCGCGTACGATAAATTTCGGCGTCGTGGAAAAGCATGGAACCAAGGTTATTAAAAAATTACTGAAATTGGATTGGCCAACAGATACGTTGATGAATGTTAATTTTCCGGCCATTGCCACAAATGCCCCGTGCGATATACGCGTGACCAAACAGGGCAAACGCACGGCGCAAGTTCTATCTATTGAGCAACGCACCGACCCGCGCAATAATCTCTATTATTGGTATGATTTTAATTCGGTGATGAGCAAGCTGACGAAAGGTTCTGATATTGAGGCCATTATACAGTGGCATATTTCAATCACGCCATTGCAACTGAACCAGACGGATGCGGGTATGAAAAAAAAGTTGGAAAAGGTGTTTGGATAGACACATGTTGGATAGAAAACCCGCGCCCATCGTAGCGATTATCGGCTTGGCTTTTGCCATGCTGGTGTCGGCGTGTGCGCCAATGCATTCAGCCAGATGGTATGATTTCAAGCACCCCAAAGAACGCCGCTATGGGCGCACTTACGTGGCTCCAAACTTGGCAGATATTGTGGTGCAAGAGGGCGATACATATTACAGTTTGGCGCGCAAATATAAAGTGCCGCTACGCGCATTGATGGAACTCAGTAATGCGCGCCCCCCTTTCGCCTTGACGCCGGGCGTCACGCTGAAATTACCGCGCCAAAATTTTTACATCGTATCGAAAGGCGATACGTTGTATTCAGTTTCACGCAAATTCAAAATAGATGTCGCCAGCCTTGCCAAAGCCAATAGTGTGCCGCGACCTTATACCATCAATCCGGGGCAGAGTTTGCAAGTCCCCGGCGGACAGGCATCGAAAGCCGAAAAAACAAAAAAACGGTCACCAGCTGTGCGTGTTGCTTCGCGTGTGTCTCCAAAGGCGACCTCTAAATCTGCACCCCCTAAAAAAGTCGCCAAAAAATCGCGCACCTTGCCACAAGCACCCAAACGTGTCGGGCGGTTTCTTTTGCCGGTGCGTGGCCGGGTGATTTCGGATTATGGCCCCAAACCGGGCGGTTTGCATAATGACGGCCTCAATATCGCCGCCAGCGCAGGCGCACCTGTGAAGGCGGCAGAAAACGGCGTGGTTGTCTATGCCGGTAATGAATTGCGCGGCTATGGCAATCTTTTATTATTACGCCATAGTGGTGGTTGGGTGACGGCCTATGCGCATATATCGTCTTTTAAGGTGCGCCCGGGCGCCCGGGTTAAGCAGGGGCAGGTGATTGGCGCGGTCGGCAGTAGCGGCAATGTTGACCGCCCGCAAGTGCATTTTGAAATTCGCAAAGGCTCGCAAGCCGTGAACCCGAATTCTTTAATTTAGGGAGCTTGGCGAAGCGGCTGTTCTTGCGTATAGTCACGCCATAAATGGAGGCATATATGTTAATCACACCCGCTTATGCACAAGCAGCTTCAGGTGCCAGTAGTATTTTTGAACTACTGTTTCCGTTGGTGGTGGTCTTTGCGATTATCTATTTCATGATTTTGCGTCCGCAACGCAAGCGTCAGCAGGAACATCAGGCACTGATAGACGCCATCCGCCGCAATGATATCGTGGTTACCCAAGGTGGGCTGGTCGGTAAAGTCGCCAAAGTCGGTGATGAAGAATTGCACCTCACCATTGCCGAAAATACACGTGTATCGGTGGTTAAGTCGATGATTATTTCGGTGCGCGATAAAGACGCACCGGCCAAAAACAAGTAAGCGCCTCTATGCTGCATTTTTCCAAATTCAAAATTGGCGGTATTGCCTGTTTGATTTTTTTGGGCTTGTTGTTTTCCTTGCCGAATTTTTTGAGCGAAGCGCAACGGTTTTCGATACCGGAATTTTTGCCGTCAGGCTCGCTTAATCTGGGCCTTGATTTGCGCGGTGGCTCACATTTGCTGCTGGAGGTTGATACCGATTCGGTGCGCCGTGAGCGGCTTGACAATTTAGTCTCGGATGTTCGCTTGGCCCTGCGCCGCGAGCGGATTGGGTATACGGGACTTGGGCGCGGGAAAGACGGCGTTAATGTCACCATCCGGGACGCTGCGCAAATCAAAAAGGCGCAAGAAACATTAAACACCCTTTCGCAACCACTTATTGCCAATGTGTTTGGCGGCTTTGGCCAGAGCAATGAACTTGCTGTTAATGTGGACGGCAAAGCCATCACAGTGGTGTTGACCCCCGAGGCAGAAATTGACCGCATCACTAAAACCGTGCAGCAATCAATTGAAATCATCCGCCGCCGTGTTGATGAA
>CAYQFO010000189.1:0-2458 GCA_964416815.1 uncultured Rhodobiaceae bacterium
GGCGTGGGGTACTCATCAATAAATCCGTGAGACGACCTTCATCTTCGACCGATATGGTCTGCTTGGCACGCCCCAAAGCAATGGCAAACGCGGCCAGCGTACCGAGTTGCGCGGTAAAGGCTTTTGTTGAGGCGACGCCGATTTCCGGCCCAGCATAAGTCGGGAAGGTCACATCGGCCTCGCGCGTCAGTGAGCTTTCCGGCACATTGACCACGCCAACCGTTTTCAATCCCATTTCTTTACAATGATGCAAGGCTGCCAAAGTATCGGCCGTCTCACCCGATTGCGATATAAAAACCGTCAGACAATCCGCATCCATAGGGGCTTCGCGGTAGCGAAACTCTGAGGCAATATCAATGGTCGTAGGAATATGGGCATAGCGTTCAATCCAATTGCGCCCAATCGCGGCAGCAAAATAAGCAGTGCCACAAGCGACCAGCATAACGCGGTTGACACACGACAAGTCCAGCATGTTTTCCGGCAATACAACACACCGCGTTGCCGGATCAATATACTGACCAAATGTGCGCGACAGCACATCCGGCTGCTCGTAAATCTCTTTCGCCATAAAATGACGATGATTGCCTTTGTCAACCATGCTGACGGTGGCATCAACCATCTGCATCGGCCGCTTTGCCAGTTGACCGGACGCGGCAAAAATATCGAGCTTGTTGCGACGCATGACCCCCCAGTCGCCATCTTTAAGATAGGTAATACGATTGGTAAACGGAGCCAGTGCAAAAGCATCCGATCCCAAAAACATCGCCCCATCACCATGCCCAACCGCCAACGGGCTGCCATGGCGCGCCATCACCATTAAATCATCATGCCCGTCAATAATCAGGCCAATGGCATAGCTTCCTTCCAACTTGGCAAAAGTTTTCTGCGCTGCCGTCTTAATATCATTGGCGTCATCGTGACTGTCGCCCAAATGGTGAGCGAATAAATGGGCAATGACCTCGGTGTCCGTGTCAGAGGTAAACTCATAACCTGCCGCCATCAGTTCATCTTTTAATGATTTGAAATTTTCGATAATGCCGTTATGCACCACCGCAATGCGGCCTGAATGATGCGGGTGCGCGTTTTCTTCTGTGGCCGGCCCATGCGTCGCCCAGCGCGTATGACCAACCCCGGTAGTCCCCGTCAGTGGCGCATTTTGCAGCATATTCTCAAGTTGAACGAGCTTGCCCTCAGAGCGACGGCGATTTAATACACCATGGTTTAGCGTGGCAATGCCGGCACTGTCATAACCGCGATATTCCAGCCGTTTCAGGCCATCGAGAATTTGACTGGCAACATCACCTTCACCCAGAACGCCGATAATGCCACACATTTATTTGTCCTTTTTATGTTGTTGGCGAAATTTGACCGCCCAGCCGCTAATGGCACGAACAGGCGCACGGGTTAGTGCCAATGCATCGGCGTCAACATTTTTCGACACGGCAGACCCCGACCCCAAATAAGCCCCCTTGCCGATTGTCACCGGCGCAATCAACGACGAATTCGACCCAATAAAAGCACCATCACCGATAATCGTTTGATGTTTGGCGAAGCCGTCATAATTGCAGGTAATGGTGCCGGCACCGATATTGACTTCCATACCCAGTTCTGCGTCACCGATATAAGAAAGGTGATTGACCTTGCTGTTGCGCCCGATTTTAGCCTTTTTGGTTTCAACAAAATTGCCGATACGCGCCCCATCGGCAATTTCAGTGCCGGGGCGCAAGCGCGCAAACGGACCAATTTGCACGCCCTCGCCTATGGTGACACCCGCCAAATGCGAAAAAGCACGAATGCTGCTACCGCTACCGATTTTTACCCCGACATGGCAGTAAACATGTGGCTCAAAGGTAACATCGGCGGCAATCTCGGTATCAAAACTCAGATAGACAGTTTCCGGTGCCTGCATGGTGACGCCTGCGGCCAGAAATTTCTCGCGCAAACGCGCCTGCATCAATGCTTCCGCCTTTGCCAGCCCGGCGCGGCTGTCCACCCCCAGCGTATCGCTCGGCGCGGCCATCACAAGCCCGGTCGTCTCCCCATCAGCCACGGCCAATGCCACCAAATCGGGCAAATAATACTCCCTTTGTGCATTGTCATTGCCCAGTTTCGACAACAGTTTTGCCAGTAACTTGGCGTCAATCGCCATCGCCCCGCCATTGCAGAGCGAAACGGCACGGGTGGCGGCATCGGCATCTTTGAACTCAATAATTTTTTCCGGCTTGCCGTCTTTCACGATAACACGCCCATAGGTGGCGGCATCTTCCGGCTCAAAAGCAAGCACTGTGAGGGCAGCTTTATCTTTGGCCAGTTTCTGTAAAATCTCGGGGCGCATGAGCGGCGTATCACCAAACATCAGCAGCACACGCGCCGCATCGTTCATATGCGCCAAAGCACTCTTCACCGCATCGCCGGTTCCAAGCGGCTGTTTTTGAATGGCATGGGCGACCTTAAAACC
>CAYQFO010000190.1:0-2429 GCA_964416815.1 uncultured Rhodobiaceae bacterium
GCAAAGAAGGGGCGGTGGCAGCCCCGACAGCAGGATTACATTTTACCGAGAGCTTAATTGCGGCACTGAAACAGCAGGGCATTGGTTTGCACGAGGTGACTTTGCATGTTGGGGCGGGTACGTTTTTGCCGGTCACGGGGGCGGACACGGATGCGCATAAAATGCACGCCGAATGGGGACAAGTGACGGCGCAGACGGCGCAGGCACTGAACCAAATTCGTGCTAAGGGCGGGCGCATTGTGTGTGTCGGTACCACCTCGTTGCGCTTGATTGAAAGCGCGGCTGAAGAAAACGGAACGCTCAAAGCATTTGAGCAGGACACGGATATTTTCATCACCCCCGGCTATTGTTTTCGGGCGGCGGATATGCTGTTGACCAATTTCCATTTGCCGCGTTCGACTTTGTTTATGTTGGTCGCGGCCTTTGCCGGATTGGAGCGCATGCAGGCGGCGTATACCCATGCGATGGCGGACGGCTATCGGTTTTACTCTTATGGTGATGCGTGTTTACTGGAACGGTCGGCACCATGAAATTCACGCTGATAAACACCGATGGTATGGCGCGGCGCGGCGCGGTGGAAACGCCACGCGGCACGATAGAGACACCTGCTTTCATGCCGGTCGGCACGGCAGGCACGGTGAAAGCCATGTATCCTGACCAAGTGCGCGCGCTGGGTGCCGATATTGTGCTTGGCAATACGTATCATCTGATGCTGCGCCCGGGGGCGGAGGAGGTGGCGGCATTGGGCGGGTTGCATGAATTTATGCAATGGGACGGGCCGATATTGACCGATAGTGGCGGGTTTCAGGTGATGTCGCTGGCCAAGCTGGCCAAAATGAGCGAGGCGGGCGTCAAGTTTCAAAGCCATATTGATGGTCGCGACTATATGCTGACGCCGGAGCGCAGCATTGAAATCCAGCACTTGTTGAGGGCTGATATTTGCATGGTTTTAGACGATTGCACGCCCTTTCCGGCGAGCCAGAAGCAAGCCGAAGAGTCGATGGCTTTATCGCTACGCTGGGCCGAGCGGTCAAAACAGGCTTTTACGCCTGATGCACATGACGCGAAGGCGGCCTTGTTCGGCATTGTGCAGGGCAGTGTTTATAAGAAATTGCGCCATGAAAGCGCGGCGGCATTACAGCAAATCGACTTTGACGGCTATGCGATTGGTGGCTTGGCGGTGGGTGAAGGCCAAACGGAAATGCTGCGTGTGCTGGATTTTACCACGCCGACATTACCGCCAGACAAGCCCCGCTATTTAATGGGGGTCGGCACGCCGGAAGATTTGGTGGAAGCGGTGGCGCGCGGTGTTGATATGTTCGATTGCGTGCTACCGACGCGCGCCGGTCGCCATGGCACGGCTTATGGCTGGGGCGGTAAACTCAATATCAGTAACGCGCGTCATGCCGCCGACCCGCGTCCGCTTGCTGCCGCCAGTTCGTGCGAGGCTTCGCGCCGCTACGCCCGCGCCTATTTGCATCATTTGCATCGCTGCGGTGAATATCTGGGCGCGATGTTGTTGAGTTGGCACAATCTGGCGTTCTATCAAGAATTGATGGCCGCCATGCGCACCGCTATAGAGGCAGACCGCTTTGAGGATTTTAAGGCTGAATTTTATGCGCGGCAGGGGCGGGGCGATATTGACCCGCTCTAAAAAGCGGTCGGAAAAGTGCGCTTTAGCCAACCAAAAAATTCACTTTGTTTAACGTCTATATCTAGAACGTCATCATTTGCGGCCAGCGCAGTGCGGTGGGCGACATTTTGCGGGGTCTTGTGCAGGGCTTCGCAATGGGTGATAAATTCTTCCAGTCGGGCGCGGTCGGTGAATTTTCCTTCGGCAATCAATCCGTCGGCGCGGCAGCGTGCCAGACCGGCCACAATACGAAAATCAAATTCTGGATGATATTGCAGTGCAAAGAAGCTGCCTTTGTCATGGGTGATTTCCGCCGCCTGAATGCCGCTCATGGCGTTACCGGCCAATGCCACGCTGTCGGGCGGTAATTGGGCGACTTCGTCAAAATGGGCTGCGAAGCTATCAAACGCGCCAGTGCGATTAGCATAGATTGGGTGCGCACGTCCGGCCTTGGTTAGGGTGATTTGACGCGCCAGACCGAATTCGCGGCCATTGGGGTTTTTACGCGCCGCGCCGCCACCAGCCACCGCCGCCAATTGCAACGCCCAGCATGAGCCAAAGGCCGGAAGGCCAAGGCGAAAACCTTCGCGTGCCAATTCAATCTGGCGAGTGACTGCCGGTATCTCCTCATAAATGGTCAGGCTGGAACCGGTCCACAACATCGCGTCATAGGCGGCCAGTCCGCCGTCAATGCTGCCATCGGCATCGGCCGGAAAAGCAATATGTGCTTCAGCGTCTGGCAAAACCCGCGCCAGCATGGTGGCATAAAGTTCGCCTGCCGGTGTGACCAATTCGC
>CAYQFO010000191.1:0-2418 GCA_964416815.1 uncultured Rhodobiaceae bacterium
TCGCTACTCCCTGCATTACGGAGAAGGGGACACTCTCCTCGGCAAGATAAGAGTGCTAGAGCCTTCGGATAGCTTTATAGACTTGCCTAGCGATGCGGGCATCGTGTTCGTTGGGTTGGATGGCAAACATCGTTGGAATGGAAAATCCAACGACAACCTCCTTTCAGGAGGGGAGGGTGCCGACCTCCTTAGTGGATTTGCCGGCGACGACAATCTCTACGGCGGCGACGGTGGAGACGGAATCTACGGCGGCGAGGGCAACGATACGCTGGAAGGCGGCGAAGGTGTCGACACCCTCATCGGCGGCGCAGGTATAGACACTATCAGCTACGAGCACTCCCAGGATGCCAACAACGACGGTCGTGGTGTTACGATCGATCTGTCCGATGTCAAATTTTCGACTGCAAATGGTTACCTTAGCCGTGGACTAGGAGACGACGCTTTAGGAGATTATGCCGGAGGGTTCGAAAACATTGTCGGCTCGGCGTTCGATGATCACCTGACAGGCACCGATACGGGCAGCAATACAGGCGCTGACTCAGCCAACAACAGAATCGAAGGAAGGGGCGGCGATGACACACTGAGAGGAAGCGGCGGCTTGGACAGACTCTACGGCGGCGCGGGCGACGATACGCTGGAAGGCGGCGCGGGCAACGACTTCATGGACGGCGGCAGCGGTAGCAATACACTCTCCTACCAAAGTTCCTCGACAAAAGTCGATGTCAACCTTGCGAGTAACAGCTTCTCAGGCGGAGACGCCATAGGCGACACCATCGCTGCGGGCAGCTTCGATAATCTCGAAGGTTCGAGCCACGACGACAGCTTGACGGGCGATCATGGAAACAACATCCTCATTGGCGGGCTAGGCAACGATAGGCTCTACGGCGCTGCAGGCAACGATATACTTCAAGGGGGGGTGGGCGCAAACGACAGGTATCAGTTCGAAGGCAGCTATGGCGCGGACACCATCCGAGGCGATACGGACGGAGGCATTCTGCAGTTCATCAGTGTTGCGGGGCTTGATGATTTCACTTTCACACGCGAAAGCCGCAATTTGCGAATCGAGACAGACAGCGGCTCCGTTGACATCGAAAATTACCAGCAGGGTCGCTTCACCCTGCAATACGGCTCCGGTAGCACATCAACGAATTTGGGCAAGATGGCGATAGGCACGGATGGCGTCAATGTTCTAGTTGGTACGGCGAATGCAGATTTGTTCATCGGCTTGGGTGGCGCAGACATCTTCTCCGGCTTGAATGGCGAAGATAACATCTACGGCGGTGCGGGCAAAGACGAGCTTCAAGGCGGGGGCGGCAGGGACAGAATCTATGGCGGTGCGGACGACGACATCCTTCGCGGCGGTTTAGATGTCGATCATCTCTACGGCGGAACGGGCGGGGACGAGCTGTTGGGCGACACGGGCAACGACCACCTGGAGGGCAACGCGGGCAGCGACATCTTGGCAGGCGGTGATGGTGAAGATACTCTCTACGGGGGGACGGGAGTCGACACGCTGGACGGCGGCAGGGACAACGACATCTTGGACGGCGGCGCGGGCAACGACATCTTGGCAGGCGGTGATGGCGCAGACACCTATGTCTTCGAAAACGGGGATGGCGCAGACAGAATCCGAAACGAACAGGGAACGGGTAATATTCTCTATTTTCGAGATGTGGAAGATTCCGCAACCATCTCCTTAGAACGTTTGGCAGGAGGCGGCTTGCGCGTCTCGGATGCAGGCGGCGGAGCCTCCGTGACGATTTCGCCTGTTGCCTACGCGAATGGTCGCTACAGCCTACACTACGGCGCAGGGAACACCTTCGGAGGCAGAATTTCGGCGGCAGACCAAGACGGTGAGAGAGTCGAAGCGGCGGCAGACGATGTGCAGGATCGAATGGTCGGCTCTTCCAACATCGATACCCTAATAGGCAAGGGCGGCGCAGACACTTTATACGGCGGCGCGGGCAACGACTTCCTGGAGGGCAACGCGGGAGAAGACACCTATGTCTTCGAGAACGGGGGGGGCGCAGATGTCATCCGAAACGAAGAGGGAACGGGTAACATTCTCTATTTTCGAGATGTGGAAGATCCCGCAACCATCTCCTTAGGACGTTTGGCAGGCGTCGGCGTGCGCATCTCGAATGCAGGCGGCGAAGTCGCCGTGACAATTTTGACCGCTGCCTACGCGAATGGTCGCTACAGCATACACTACGGCGCAGGGAACACTTTCGGCGGTAGAATTTTGGCGACGGAATCAGAGGGTGGGAGAGTCGAAGCCATTGAAGGCAATGCGCAGGATATCATGTTGGGATCTTCCAACAGCGATACTCTAGTAGGAAAGGGCGGCGCAGACAGGCTTTACGGCGGCGGGGGCGACGACACCTTGGAGGGTGGCGCGGGCATCGATAAGCTCTACGG
>CAYQFO010000192.1:0-234 GCA_964416815.1 uncultured Rhodobiaceae bacterium
GCTTGATGTCGTCAGCGTCACCCCCGGTTATGAAATGGCACTGGCGGCGGCACTTGGTGATGCGCTGGAGGCCTCGGATAAAAATGCGGCTCCTGCCTATTGGCAGGGGCTTGGCAAGCAACGCCATGAGCAGGTTTTGCCGACAGGGGTTGCGTCTTTGGTTGAACATGTCAGTGGCACCAAGCTGTTGACGCGGCGGCTGTCGCAAGTGGGGCTTGTGGAGCGGGGGCAGGG
>CAYQFO010000192.1:244-2416 GCA_964416815.1 uncultured Rhodobiaceae bacterium
ACTTGTGGCGTTGGGACGGTTATTGCGTTATGGCTGATGCGCCGACAGCCGCGGCCAAAAGATTGACACAACGCAATCGGCTGGAAGAATTGCATCCGGCGATTGAAGCGGCACAGCAAGAAGCCGATAAAACGGTTACCATGCTGGAGGAGGCACAAACCGCTATAGCCTTGGCCACAGCCACGCGTGATGAAGCGCGCACGGGTCTGCAAATAGCTCAGCAACAGGCCAATGAGACGGCGCAGGATTTGGCACAGAGCGAGGTGGCTTTGGCGAGCGAGCGTGCCAAATTGCAGGTCATGCAAACGCAGATTGCGCGTTTGGAAAATGAGCTGGAAGAATTGGCACCCACCGAGGTTTCGCCGGAGGATGCCCACCAGCTTGGCGACGGCGAAGCATTGCAACAAGCTCTGGAGACGGCGCGTGAGGAGATGGTGACGACGCGTGCCGCATTGACCGAGACGCAGGCCGATTTGCAGAATTTACAGGGCAATCGTGCTGCGCGTGAGCGTCGCTTGCAACAGATTGGCGATGACCGCCAGCAATGGCAAGTGCGCCATCAGGCGGCGGAAATGCAAATCAAAGCACTGGCCACGCGCCGTGAAAGTGCTGAGCTTGAGCGCGAAAAATTTGCTGCCATACCGGCTTCATTGACTGACAAGCGTAATAAATTGGTGGATTTGATTGTCGGTGCTGAAAAAAAACGCAAAGCGGCGGGCGATAAATTTGCCGTCGGCGAGGCGCGTTTGGCGGAGGCCGATAAGATGGCCAGTGCGTGTCAGACGGCGGTGTCGGCGGCGCGCGAATTATTGGCCGGTCTGGAAGCCAAACACGAAGCAGGCGAGACGCGCCGCGATGAGGCCGGTCAACGTATCCGTGCTGCGTTACGTATTGAGCCGGAGCAGGCACTGGATGTTTCCGGCCATGACCCGAAAAAGCCTTTCCCCGATGCTGAAAATATGGAAAGCAAGCTGGAAAAATTGCGCCGTGAGCGGGATAATCTTGGCGGGGTTAATCTGCGCGCCGCCGAAGAGGCGAGCGAAAGCGAAGCCCAAATTGAAAGCATGATAAAAGACCGCGATGAGTTGATGGCTGCGATTAACAAATTGCGTCATGGCATTGGTCGGCTTAACCGCGAAGGTCGTAGGCGTCTGTTGGCTGCTTTTGAAACGGTGAACGGCCATTTCGGGCGTTTGTTTCAGCAGCTTTTTGGTGGCGGGTCGGCGAAATTGGAATTGACGCAAAGCGATGACCCATTACAGGCAGGGCTTGAAATCATTGCCCATCCGCCGGGCAAGAAGCCGCAAGTCATATCACTTTTATCGGGCGGAGAGCAGGCTTTGACCGCTACGGCGCTGATTTTTGCCATGTTTTTGACCAACCCATCGCCGATTTGTGTGCTAGACGAGGTCGATGCGCCATTGGATGACAGCAATGTTGAGCGGTTTTGCAATCTGCTGAAAGAAATTGCCGAGGCAACCGATACGCGCTTTTTGATTATCACCCATCATGCGTTAACCATGGCGCGCATGGATTATTTATATGGCGTTACCATGCAGGAGCGCGGTGTCAGTCGGCTGTTGTCGGTTGATTTGTCGGCGGCTGAGCAATTTGCTGAAATGGGCGGTGGTAAAAAAAACATTAAGGATAATAGTCGTGTAATGAAGTCAGTAGGTTAGAATATGGTCGGGTGCTTGACATTGCTTTATTGTGCGCTTAGTGTGCGCCCATCCGGGTCGCAGAAACCTTACGTTTTTTGGGCTTTTTATGGGTGCTGACTCAGAGCAATCAAATCGTGGCACTCGACCGGATAGGGAACGCTTGGCGGCATTGTCTGACAAGATTTCTCAGACGCGCCAAAAGCGGCAGCCAGTGGCAAGCGACCGCCCAAACGCCGCCATGCTGGGCCTTGCTTGGCGATTAATGGTCGAAATGCTGGCAGGCATTGGCGTTGGTGGATTTGTCGGCTGGTGGATGGACAAGTGGTTTCAAACTGCGCCGGTCTTTCTGCTTTTGTTATTGTTGCTCGGTATGGCAGCCGGGCTGTTAAATTCGGTTCGCACGGTGGCAGAAATGCGCCGCAAGCTGGATGAGCAGGCATTACGGGCCACATCCGGCCCCAAAGAAGAGGACTAGGCCGTGGCCGGTAATAAAGCTGAAGCAAGCGGTAGC
>CAYQFO010000193.1:0-2409 GCA_964416815.1 uncultured Rhodobiaceae bacterium
AGCTTTTGAAAGTGCGCGTATTGCCATAGCGGTCAAGCTTATCACCGGGATAATGTGGCGCCCAAGACAGATAAAAGCGGACATAAATAATGGCTAATTTCATCGGCAACCACCAAAGCAAAGCCGCTTCCAGCGCATAACCGTTCAGTGCCATCGCAATCAACACGCCATTATGGAGCAAAGTCCACAGCACTTGGTCACGAATGGCCAAACGGCATTCTGGCGTATCCAGCTTTTCCATTGTTTCAAGATAGATTTTGGCGTGCGGCGAGCCGGGTTGAAAAGACTGAATGGTATTTTTAATCGACCCCCAGCCGGATTTTTCATCATTAAACAATTGGTCAGGGTCGCGTTTCGGGTCATTGGTGTGTTTGTGATGCTCCATGTGCGTTTCGCGCAATAGGCGATAGCTATAAGCCAGTGGTATCAGCGAGAAATGGCCGATAAGCTGGTTCAGCCAGCGCAATTTTTCGCCCGGGCGAGCATAAATATCGTGCTGCGCTTCGTGGCTCGGCAGATAGGCCAGCGTGGTGGTGCACAGTGCAATCAGAAAACCGCCCCAAAGCGGCAAAATGCCGTAAAAAACCAATGGCCACAGGGCCAGCCATGTGCCGACATTGACAAATGGCCAAATGACCATCGGCCAAGACAGGGTGTTCATATATTTGCGCGCAATGTCGCGCTCCATTTTCATGAGTTGCTCATCAGACAATTTGCTTAACTCAGTCATATCCATCTCCCATAGCGATATGCCACCACGCCCCAAATGCCGCCAATGACGATACCAATCACCATGAGCGGTAGGGTGGTTATAGTTTGCGCCATTGCGGCGGGCAAGAGGCTTGTCAGCCCCGTCCGCAGCACCAATTCGGCCATAAGCGGCCCCAGAAAAAACAAGCCGAACCAAATTGGCATGCGCTCAACGATAAATCTCAACATGGCAAAACTTTGGGTAAGAATCGGTGTCCTGTCAAGTCAAACCATGTGGAAACCGACTTTGCAAGTCTTGGTAAGATTACGAGTGTGATTGTCCTAGCTTGCATTTGCTTCTAGCAAAGCCGAGCTTATCAGATGGGTTTTCGGCGCAAGTCTGGTTCAAATCGGCTTGATGGTGACGCTTCATCTTCGTGGCTAATTTTCTCCTGCCCAAATGTTGGTTTAATTTGCCTTGCGCCATTTGAAGTGCTTTTTGCGTGGCACAATGGGTAAGACGATGCAAAAGCGTTATTGTTTCACCATACGGTCGAGGAATTTTTGCGGGTGCACGCCATCGGCATAACCCATAAAAGGTGGGTGGATGGAATAGCCAATCAGTTCGCGGGCGCGTTGGGGCATTTTGGCGGCTGTTTCCGGTGCTATGGACAGCACCATGTTTTCCAGCGGACGCACCCAGCCCGGACAATATTGCGGTGTCAGAATAAGTCGCGAGCTGTCGGATTTATTGGCGCCGCCGCGATGCCATAGCGTGCCTTTGGCCAACATCAGCGAACCGGCGGGCATGCAGACTTTTATCGCATCGGGTCGGGCGCCGGGGTCGTCTTCTACTGCGCGTATCTTATTGTCGCTAAAGACATCGGCAGTGGAGGCGTGGGCGGGAAGCTCTTCGCCCCATTTATGGCTGCTGGGAATGATTTCTGTCGCACCATTGGTTTCTGTGGTGTCGTCAATTGCCCAGAAGGCGCTAAGTTGCCAAGCCTCACGTGGGCGCAAGACGAGGCAATGGCTGTCATCATAATGCCACGGCTGCACGGTTTCTCCCGGGTGCAACTGAATCGCCAGAAACGCCGATAGCGTGCAGGAATGGCCAAGTTCGGCTTCGGCAAAACCGAGCGGTAATGGATGAATGGCCAGTTCGGCAAAAATGTCACCCTTACCCAGCAGCGCATATTCACGATTGGATTTCAGTCCTTCAAAATCATTGCGACCATTACGCTGCATGGCGAAATACGGTTTCAGCGCGGTGCGCGCGCGTTCAATTTCGCGCGAGCCAATGACATTTTCAAACACCAGATAGCCGACCTCGTCAAATTCCTGCTTGGCCTCTTCAAAGCTTTGACCGCCCAAAAACGGCGTCATGCCATCGCGCAATTCGTCACGCAGAGTTGTGCTTTTTGCATATATGCTCTTCTCCTTCATATAGTTAACCATTGCGCCGCAGCGACATCAAGCCGTGCAAGCGACCGGTCATGTAGAGATGGATAATGGTCAATAGGGTGAAGGCATTGAAAAGATGCCACAGCCAATGCGTGCCGATGGGCCATGGGTCGCAAAGCGGCATATCCAGTGTACGCAGGCTTAGGGAGACGGCAAAAACAAGGGCGGTGATACCCAATCCTTTGGCGATGTCTGTTTTACCGGTTCGAGCGGCCCATAAACTCAACACGATAAGCGCAATCAGTGCCGATAGAT
>CAYQFO010000194.1:0-2399 GCA_964416815.1 uncultured Rhodobiaceae bacterium
GTTTCCAGCCGGTCATTGGGGGGTTCGGTGGGGTCGCATAAATCAAGTTCCGGCCAGTTCTCGGCCAGTAATTCTTGCGGTGCCAGACCACAAAATCGGTCTTCGGGTGTGGTGCGTGCCATATCGACGGCGCGTTGTGTCAAATGTTTCAAGGCCGCATCGTCAATCGCCGAGCCGGAAACAAAAGCTTGCTGTTTGCCAATCATCGCCCGCACACCGATATCTCGGCTTTCAGCGCGTTCGCTGTCTTCCAGCCTGCCCATGCGAACCGAAACCCCCAGCGAAGCACTGTCATTGACCAGAATGTCAGCACTGTCGGCACCGCATGCCAGAGTCATATCAAGAATTTTACCAGCCAGAGCGAGATTGGCGTCCGTCATCAAGTCACCTTTTGAAATATGGCCTAGGGGGTGTTGGAAAAACCTTCGGAGAAATTTCCAGCCAGACGTTTGCGTCCGTCATGCACCATATCGCCGGGTTTGTCCTCATGGTCGGGGCGTGAGCAGGCGCGGCGCAGAACGTCAACATAGCCTTTGGCCAATTCCATGCGCGGCCCCAATCCATTGGCCAGCAATGTTTTGTGTAATCGCGGCAAACGATAGCACGGCACATACATCAGCAAATGATGCTCAACATGATAATTGACCCAATAGGGTGCAAAAAACAGCCGCGTTAGAAAATTAGTTTTTGTGGTGCGGGCATTGCGGAACGGGTCATTATCATTTGGCACAACGGCGTGCTCTGCTATATTGCGCAGCCGCGTAATGGCCATGTGATAGGTCATGAAAGGCAATAGCCAAAACATCAAATAATAGCTCCAATGGAACAGATAACCACAAGCGGCCAAAATGACCAAATTGGAGATGAGAGACGCCCCCAGCTTCTGCCAGAAATGCGCCAGCCGTCCGACAATCCCAAGCTCTTTCGCGCCGAAGGCGTTCAGAATTTGCGCTTTGCGTTGCTGATAAGCGGTCTGGCCGGTCAAATCGCGGATAATTTTGCGGCGCAGGCTTTTGCGGGTAATTGGAAACGGCTTCGACAATATCAAATCCGGGTCGTCATCTTGTTGCGTGCGAGCGTGGTGTTGCAAATGATAGCGCCGATAGGCGTCAGTGCGCGCCATCATCGGCCAGGCGCACAGCGCGTCCGTCAGCCAATTATTGAAGTTTTTGGTTTTGAACAGCGCATTATGCGCCGCATCGTGCATCAGCACGGCCAGACCCAATTGCCGGGTGCCGATAAGCATCACTGCTAGAATAAAGGTGAACGGATTGGGAAACAGATAAAACAGCGCCATTGAGCCGAATATCACCGCCCAGCAATGCACGACCAGCATCAGGCCGATAAAGTCCGACCGCTTGCGTATGGCGGCCAGCAAGCTTTTATCAACCAATTCCTGCGATTTTAGGCGCGGGGCTGATGGATTGGCATACAGTGTATCCATAAATAAAATATACGCGCTGCGCCGCACTTATGCAATACGCTCAAAAAATACCGAGCAAAATGGCGACGCCGATTATCAGTCCGGTATCGCGGTTACTGCGGAAAATCAGCAGGCAGCTTTTCGGGTCGTCAATGTCGAGTTGGGCAATTTGCATCGCCATGTGAAAACCCGCCACCGCCAAGCCGAGCCAAAACAAAATATGCAAGCCGCCCAGCCATCCGGCCAATGCCAGACAGGCCAGTGCGCCAGTGTAAAAAACAATCAGGGTCGGTTTTGTGTATCGCTCCAAAAGCCGCGCCGTGCTTTTGATGCCAATCAGCGCGTCATCGGCGCGGTCTTGATGGGCGTAGATTGTATCATAGCCGAGCGTCCAGAAAACGCCCGCCGCATAAAGCGCAAAGGCCGCTGCCTCCAGCCCGCCTTTTATCGCCGCATAGCCCAATAAGGCACCCCAGTTAAAGGCAATGCCGAGAAATAATTGCGGCCACCAAGTGACCCGCTTCATAAACGGATAAATCGCCACTGGCACCAGCGACAAAATACCCAGACCAATGCTGAACGCATTTAAGTGCAGTAAGAGTGTCAGCCCAAGCAATAATTGCGCCGCCAGAAAAATCCATGCTGCTTGTCGCGTGACGCGTCCGGCGGGTAGGGGGCGTCCTGCCGTGCGGGCAATTTGTGCGTCAAGGTCGCGGTCAATAATATCGTTAAACGTGCAGCCTGCGCCGCGCATGACCAACGCCCCAAGCCCAAATAGGAAAATAAGAAAGGCTGGCGGATATTGCGCCATTGGCGCAGCGGCCAGTGCCAGACCCCAGAAACAAGGCCAAAACAGCAACCATGTGCCGATGGGTCGGTCAAGCCGCGCCAGTTGTGCCAAGCCGTGCCAAGCTTTGGGTAAGAGGCGCATGATAAGCGATTGCGAAAGTGCATCGCGCGGGGCATTGTTTGGGGC
>CAYQFO010000195.1:0-2396 GCA_964416815.1 uncultured Rhodobiaceae bacterium
GAGTGAGGTGAACGGATTCCATGCGCTCAAAGTGCCGCTAGGCGGGTGCGCAAAGAAATTGTCCGCAATTTACGAAAATGGCCTAACGCTTGTGCGCTAAGCCACATATGCAATAAAATTGCGGCTTTTGAGTGGGGCTATCAATCCCCGCGCCATGCCGTCCGCACGGCGCAAGCACATGCTAGCAAAAAATCACAAAGCTCACAATAAAAAAGCCCCACTGCCTCCATGAATGGCAATACTATGATATGCGGCTATGATAATAAGAGTGAACTTTCGAGAGGCCGTGCGAAATGAAAACCCTATGGCTTTTTTCCAGTCGCGCAAACTTAAGAAACAAATCATGCACACTAAATAAAGTAAAGAAATTCGCAATTATCTGCTGAAAGATGTTGCGAACTGATTGGAGATAATTATGAGCTATACAGTTTTCATTGATGAGAGTGGTGACCAAGGTATCATGGCAGGGGAAGAGGGAAAAATGGAAAAAAAAGAAATGACGCCTGCATCTGTTTTGGACTTTTGGTTTTCAGCTAAAGCTGTACCGCAACATTTTAACTGCGGGCCGGAATTTGACAAAGAGATTGCCGAGCGTTTTCTGTCGCACCATGAATGCGCCATTGATGGCGCATTGGCGGCGTGGCAGGCAACCCCCGAAGGCACACTCGCTTTGATTGTTTTGCTCGACCAGTTTTCGCGCAACATATTTCGTGACACGCCGCGCGCTTTTGCTGCCGATACACAAGCGTGTGCGCTGGCCGATAGCGCGATGAAGGCAGGCTTCGATAAATTGCTTACTCCTGAGCAAAGCGTATTTGTTTATATGCCTTTCATGCATAGCGAGGACTTGGCCACGCAAGAGGCGTCGGTAAAATTATATGCAGATTTGGGGCTGAGAGATAATTTGAAATTCGCCACAGCGCACCGCGATATTATCGCCCGTTTTGGACGCTTCCCGCATCGCAATGCCATCTTAAAACGTCAAACCACCGAGGCTGAAGCCGCGTTTTTGCAACAGCCAAATTCTTCTTTCTGAGCTAAACGCTTGCATTAAAACCTTTGCGCTGAGATTTCCAGAACGGCATGACGGCGGTTTTGTCTGCCGATAAGGCAACCGCATCATGCCCCTTATTATCTCTCCCGTTTGTTAGATGGCTTGAAAATAGCTAAAACAAAAAATATAAAGATACATTATGCCGCTAACCCATTTACAAAAACTCGAAGCCGAGAGCATTCATATTATGCGCGAACTTGTCGCCGAAAGCGACAAACCGGTGATGCTCTATTCAATCGGTAAAGACAGTGCCGTGATGCTGCATTTGGCGAAAAAAGCGTTTTATCCGGCACCGCCACCTTTTCCGCTCCTGCATGTCGATACCACGTGGAAATTCAAAGATATGTACGCCCTGCGCGAAAAATCGGCCAAAGAAGCCAATATGGAACTGATTGTCCATCAAAACCCCGAAGCCAAAGAAAAAAACATCAACCCGTTTGACCACGGCGCCTTGCACACAGATATGTGGAAAACCGAAGGCTTGAAACAAGCACTGGATAAATACAAGTTTGACGCTGCTTTTGGCGGCGCACGGCGCGATGAAGAAAAAAGCCGCGCCAAAGAGCGCGTGTTTTCCTTCCGCACCGCCAACCACCAGTGGAACCCTAAAAGCCAGCGACCGGAACTCTGGAACCTCTATAACACCCGCAAGGCCAAGGGCGAGAGCATTCGCGTATTCCCGCTCTCCAATTGGACGGAGCTGGATATTTGGCAATATATTTATCTGGAAAACATCGAAATTGTGTCGCTCTATTTTGCCGCGCCGCGCCCGTGTGTGGAGCGCGATGGCTTGCTTTTGATGGTCGATGATGACCGCTTTCCTCTGGCCAAGGGTGAAAAACCAAGTGAACGTTCCATCCGTTTTCGTACGCTGGGCTGCTATCCGCTGACCGGCGCGGTGGAAAGCACAGCCACAACCCTACCGAAAATCATTCAAGAAATGCTGCTGACCACAACATCAGAACGCCAAGGCCGCGCCATTGACCATGACAATGCCGCCTCAATGGAAAAGAAAAAGCAGGAAGGCTATTTCTGATGCCCCAAGAGTTGAGCTATCAACCCGACAAACTGATTGGCGATGATATTTTGGAATATCTTGACCGCCAACAGTATAAAACCATGTTGCGCTTTATCACTTGCGGCTCGGTTGATGACGGCAAATCGACACTGATTGGCCGCCTGCTTTATGATAGCAAAATGATTTTCGACGACCAGTTGACGGCACTGGAAAGTGACTCGAAAAAAATCGGAACGCAAGGCAAAGAGCTTGATTTTGCCCTGCTGGTAGACGGATTGCCCGGCGCTAGCGGTTTTAAGGTCGCCGTCAAAAGTGACAATACGG
>CAYQFO010000196.1:0-2295 GCA_964416815.1 uncultured Rhodobiaceae bacterium
GTCATGGGAAATGCGCCCCAGTGACAAAACCACTTTCAGATTGGGCAGGCTGTCGAGCCGCGCTTTCAAATAAGGACGGCAGGTGTTGATTTCAACGCCAGTCGGCTTATTTTGCGGCGGCACACAGCGTACCGCATTGGTAATCATGCAGTTTTTTAACGTCAACCCGTCATTTATATGGTGCGCGTAAATGCCTTTAGAAAAACCGAATTTGTCGAGTGTCGCAAACAGAAAGTCGCCGGCCGCATCGCCAGTAAACGGGCGTCCGGAGCGATTGGCACCGCTTACGCCCGGGGCAAGGCCGACAATCAAAAACGCGGTCTTGGGGTCGCCAAAGCACGGCACGGGCGCGTTAAACCAATCGGGGTGGTGGCGCTGATTGGCGGCGCGATAATCGGCAAGGCGCGGGCAGAGGCGGCAATCTTTTTTCGGTAGTGGGGGTGTCATGCGTTTAGCGTAAAGACTTGCGGGCAAGAAACAAACCCCTTATGCCGAACCCCATGGACGCGATTTATATTGCCCTTGGCAGTAATTTGGCTGGTCGCTTTGAAAATTGCATGGCGGTTGTGCAAGCCGCCGTGCAGAGGCTTGATGGGGGGCCGATACGCTTGGCGAGGGTTTCGCCTTTTTATCGTACGGCCGCGGTCGGTGGTCCGCCGGGGCAGGGCGATTATATCAATGCCGTGGCGGCACTGCATGGCACACTGCCGCCGTGCGCTTTGCTGAATTATCTGCACATTATTGAAGCTGAATTCGGTCGCAAGCGGCGCGTTAAATGGGGCGCACGGGTGCTGGATTTGGACATTTTGGATTATTATGGGTGCCAGCAGACGATTGCGCCGCTGCTACCGCATCCGCGTTTGCATGTGCGAAACTTCGTGCTACGGCCATTGGCCGATATTGCCCCGGCATGGCGGCATCCGGTGACCGGTCAGACGGTGGCAGATTTGCGCCACGCATTGCCCGCCGCCAGTCGTCAGAACATACAATGCCTATCAGGGGGCTTGCCAATGGGCATGTCAGGAGAATAAGTACGCCTATTCATTTGTTCCGCGTCATTCGATAGATACGCTGGGCCACTTTGTAAAATAAAGGAAAAGGTATTAGCATTCGCATTATGAACCTCGGAGAATCTAGATAAATCTTTCTGATTGCATTGTACAAGCTATTTATTTGTCTGTGATAAGTGCGTTCAATCCAAGTAGTAAATGCGTGATAAGTGCGTTCAATCCAAACAATGCTCGGTTCTACATAATAGTACATAAGCGCGTAATGTGTGCGTTCAATCCAAGGAATAACGGGGGCCACATGACGATATAGGAGCACTTGATGCTTGCGTTTAATCCAAGGAATTCCGGGGACACCACGATGATATATGAACGCTTGATAGCTGCGTTCAATCCAAGTAACCATATATTTCTCGAATTTTCTTGCTAAATCGGGGTCCGCGATGGCTATAAAACTGTTCCTATCGGTATGATTTATTTCAAAGGTGCCATATTTACTGGCTAACTTAAACGGATGTTGAGAGGCACGCGATACAGTCGGATGCCAACAAAAAACAAAAACTGAATACCCAGCTTGCGTCAATAAAGCAGCAAGCTCTTTGTGTGTCATGTTGACGCGTTCTGTTTTTTGCTCGTTAAATTCGACAATCATCAGTCCAGGACTGTCGGAATTTCTAAACAAGCCTTTTGGCGCCTTATGTTCAAATCTTTTGACACCAATTTTTAGAACCTCAACGTGGCTTATTTTTTCAGCACGAAAAAATCATTGATTAAACTTAACTCTGATAATGAGAATTTTTCTTCGTGCGAAAATGATCGGTAGGGAACAAGCGCAATATTGTGAATTTCAGTCGCCAAACGATCCCAAGAATTTTCTCGATACAATGTTTGAGAGGTTTCGAGCAAATTGGCGTAAAAGGATGCCGGGTTTGTTTGCAATACTTTTATCGCTTTAAGAATATGGGATATTTTCAGAGAAGACACGCTAACCCCGCACCCGAAACGTTCGACTACATCACTCATCCAAGTGCGTGAAAGTACTATCGGCAGACATCCGGCGTGGATAGCGTCAAGGAGAATACTCGACGTTCTAAAAGAACCGAAATCAGTGTATGCCATAACGGCAATATCGGTATCGAAGAGTAGCTTTTTGAAGTACTCCTCGCTAATGTGACCTCTCACTATAGTTACGTTTTCAGTGCTCGCTTCTAGGGTTTCCAATGCTGCCATAAATCGTGTGGCGCTCAACGAGCCTATTATGGGTTGCCAGCCTATACAGCCGTTCTTT
>CAYQFO010000197.1:0-2291 GCA_964416815.1 uncultured Rhodobiaceae bacterium
GGGCTACGTGTCCAGATGCTCTGGCGTTGAAACAGAATATCCAGAAAGGCCGCGCGTCTTTTGGATGTCACGCATTGCACCAACATGGCACCGGCTGTATCAAAACTGTTGAACGGAAACGGGCGGAACATAAATCTGACCAACCCCTTATCAACATATTTTTTTTTCAGTGTCGGCAATGTATTGACATGGAAGGCGCCGCAATGCGGGCAGGTGAGCGAAGAATATTCGACAATCGTCACTGGCGCATCATCGGCTCCCAGCACAACTTCACCGACCGGATTGGGATTTTCCAACGGGTTGTCGCTCAGCTTTGTTTTTTTTGCGGCCTGTTTTGGTGTCTGCGTTTTTGCTGGTGCGGTCGCGGTGTCGGGTGGCGCCGCCGATGGTGCTTCACTGTTTTGCAGCGCAAATCCGGCGACCAGCGCGACCGCCATGCTCGCGGCGACAATGACACCCAGCTGCGCTTTGCTTAATTTCGGTATACTTAGTTTTGGCATACTTAGTTTTGGCATACTTAGTTTCGGTATACTTAGTTTTGGCATAATATATGACTCTCGAATCGCAAATTTGGTCTTAATTATATAGTAGGTATACAAAAACTTTCCGGCAATCTGGGCGCACGGGGTTTGCTTTGTGGAAAACTTTTGTCATTTTTTGCCGCCATCTTTCACCCGCGCACCGAGTCGCGCCAGTGCCGCTTTGAGTGGCCCGTCAGGAAACGGTCCTAATGCGGCTTCGGCTCTGACCAGTTCTTCATTGCTGGAGGGCTTTTGCAATCGGTATTGTTTTTTTGCTGGCAACGGCCCTTGAATAATGGCGATTTTGGTAATGCTGCCCGCCCCATAATGCCGGTTGAGACGTTCCAATATGAGCGGTGCCATGTGTTGCACTTCGAGTGCCATGGCGCCTTCCACTTTTACGGTTAGGACGGCGCCTTGTGTGTTGCGGCGTGAGATTCGTTCGGGCATTGAAAAGGCGGCAAGTTGTGGGCCGACGATAACTGGCCAATGCGTCCAGACGTCAATATCTCGAAAGCCGCGCTTGCGCATCACCGGCGTAACGATGCGCGCCAGCAAGGTGCCGACTGAGCGGCCTTGGAAGCCTCTCGCGGGTTTTGTTTGCGGCATATCGTTTGGCATGATTTTTCCTTGCGGGTTTCTTCTGTTAGCATATCACAATGGCGAAAAATTTTCCCAGATATGCGCGCGCGCGCTCTGCCGAGGCTTTGCTGGATTGGTATGACGCCCATGCCCGGGCTTTGCCATGGCGTACGGCGAAGGGTGCGCGTCCTGACCCGTATCGTGTTTGGCTGTCGGAGATTATGTTGCAGCAGACGACTGTGGCGACGGTGGGACCGTATTTTGAGAGATTTTTGCGGCAGTTTCCGAGGCTGACCGATTTGGCCGCCGCGCCCGATGAGGCGATAATGGCGGCGTGGGCGGGGTTGGGCTATTACAGCCGAGCGCGCAATTTGGTAAAATGCGCCCGCGCTGTTCTGGGTGAGCATGGTGGATGTTTTCCGTCTGATGAGGCGGTTTTATTGAAGCTTCCCGGCATTGGGCCTTATACGGCGGCGGCGATTTCGGCGATTGCGTTTAACCAACCCGCCGCGCCGGTGGACGGCAATATCGAGCGCGTTCTGGCGCGGCTGTATAATATAAAGACGCCCCTGCCGGCCTTGAAGCCAGTGGTGCAGGAAAAAATGGCCGCATTGGTGCCGCCCGACCGCCCCGGCGATTTCGCGCAAGCAATGATGGATTTGGGCGCGACCATCTGCACGCCGAAGCGTCCGAATTGCGGGCGATGTCCGTGGCAGAAAATCTGCGCCGCCCATATAAATGGCACAGCCGAGACTCTGCCGCGCCGCGCCCCGAAGCGCGAGAAGCCATCGCGCACCGGAATTGTCTATTGGCTGGAAAATGCCAAGGGCGAGGTGTTGATGCACCGCCGCCCGAATAAGGGGCTGTTGGGCGGCATGTTGAGTTTTCCCTCCACCGGTTGGGACGCCGCCAATGACAGCCCCCTGCCCGATTTATTGACGCAGGGTTGGACGCCGCTTTCCGGTGAGGTGGTGCATGTGTTCACCCATTTTCGTTTGACGCTGAAAGTGCAAGTGCAAACCGTGCCAAAAGGGTTTCGCAAACCGGTCGAGCATCAATGGGTGCGCCCGCGCGCCTTCCCCACCGAGGCTCTGCCGAGCGTGATGGTGAAAGTCGCCAAACTGGTTTTGCATTAGCTTAGTCTTTCACTAGACCGCGCAAGATTTCCAACACAGCATGGCGGCGTTT
>CAYQFO010000198.1:0-2265 GCA_964416815.1 uncultured Rhodobiaceae bacterium
GTTCAGCACCATAGAGTTTGATAATATCCATCGTCGCCATGGCCAGACCGGCACCATTGACCATGCACCCGATTGTGCCGTCAAGTTTGATATAGCTGAGGTCAAATTTTGACGCTTCAATTTCGGCTGGGTCTTCTTCATCAAGGTCGCGCAATTCGACCATCTTTGGATGACGATAAAGCGCATTGGTGTCAAAATTAACTTTGGCATCAAGACACACCAGATTGCCCTCGCCCGTCACCACCAAGGGGTTGATTTCCAAAAGCGACATATCCATTTCACTAAAGGCTTTGTAAAGATTGGCAATCAGCACCGTAGCCTGCTTTACGCCATCGCCTTTCAGCCCCAAAGCAAAAGCGATTTGGCGACCATGATGGCCGCAAATACCAGCCGCCGGGTCAATCTCGACGGTCAAGATTTTTTCCGGTGTCGCGGCGGCCACTTCCTCAATATCTGTGCCGCCTTCGGTTGAGGCAATAAAAGAAATCCGCGATGTCGCGCGGTCAACCAGCACCGACAGATAAAGTTCGCGAACAATATCGGAGACTTCTTCAATATAGACACGCCCGACTTTGCGCCCTTCAGGGCCGGTTTGATGCGTCACCAGCACCATGCCCAACATGCGTTCGGCTTCGGCGCGCACTTCGTCAATCGACTTCACCAGCTTAACGCCGCCGCCCTTGCCGCGCCCACCGGCATGAATTTGCGCTTTCACAACCCAACCCGACCCACTTAATTCTTCAGCCACTTTCACCGCAGCGGCGGCACTCAAAGCCACACCGCCACGCGGCACCGGCACATTGAATTGGCGCAAAACCTGTTTGGCCTGATATTCGTGTATATTCATCTACTTATCCATAATTATGATAGCCTCAGGGTCGGCCAGAGGCAGGCGTATATGCATTTCGTCATGCGCCATGACTGCGCCTTTTGGGCGTATTTGTGCCACGCCACGCATGAAAATCCGTTCAACCAAATCATTGGGCGGACTGGGCGCAAAATGGGTAAAGACCAGCATATCAGCATCGGCACGATTAGCAATATCGGCCGCCTCTGTCGGGCTTGTATGATAGCTCAGCGTGTCGGCCATAAGTTGCCCCAATCCGCTACGACCAGCATTGTGCAATGCCTCGCTTGTCATGGTGACAAGAGCTGGCTGTAAGACTTCGTGAATCAGCACGTCAGCCCCCTTGCTCGCCCGCGCAACAGCCTCGCTTTTTGAAGTATCGCCGCTAATCACCACCGAGCGACCGGCATAATCAATACGATACCCAACGGCGGGCGAAATCGGCTCGTGCGGCACAGTGAAAGCGGCAATCGTCAACTTGGTGTCTTCATAGATGGTTTTCATACCACCTTTCGGCACGCTGAATGGCCGGGCCACCAAACCTGCCGCGCGGCGCGGCATAATCGCCTCGCCATGATGGGCGGTGCGATAACCGTAATCCTGCCCATAGGCCATATTAAAGCCGTCCACCACGCGGGCGACGCCCACGCCGCCATAAATCGGCAATTTCTGCTTGCGCCCCTGCGCCCAACTGGCCAGCTGTAATTCGCCCAGCGAGGAAATATGGTCAGAGTGAAAATGGGTCAGCAATACGCCGTCAAGCCGCCCCAGAGGCAAGGCGGCGGCCGTGGCGACTGCGGTTGAGCGCGCGCCGCTATCGATAATAAAAAACCTGTCACCAGCCAGCACCGCGATACATTGCTGGGCGCGACCAGCATTGCCCATTGGCGAGGCCGTGCCGCAAAACACAATATCAAGATTTTCACCACCATAAAAAGCCGCCTGCTCGGCCAGCCGCGCCAGCATTTGCGCCATCACCTGTCGCACCAGCGTGTCTTGCAGACCCTGATGGCTCAACAGCAACACCCGAAAGCCGAGTGCCAACGTCAATGCGACAGCCAGTCCAATCAGCCCATAGCGCACGGATTTATTATTCAAAAAGCCAGGCATGGATTCCTCCCTTTGGTGTTTATTGCAGTGATGGGTCTATTTTTTTACACGCCTTCAGCAGGCCTTGCACAGCATTCACGGATTTTTTGAACATGGCGCGTTCTTCAGCATCCAATTTAATCTCGACAATGCGTTCAACCCCTTTAGCGCCAATCACCACCGGCACACCGACATAGAGATTGCGTTGGCCATATTGCCCGCCCAAATTGGCCGCGCAGGGCAGCACGCGCTTTTGGGCTTTCAGATAGGCTCCGACCATTTCGATGGCCGCGGCGGCGGGGGCATAAAAAGCCGAACCAGTTTTCAAG
>CAYQFO010000199.1:0-2244 GCA_964416815.1 uncultured Rhodobiaceae bacterium
ACAAGCGAGGCGGATGCCTATGCCGAAACAGTGGTTGCCGCTTTGAAGGCGGAGGGTTTG
Source organism: uncultured Rhodobiaceae bacterium (assembly GCA_964416815.1). Lineage (GTDB taxonomy): Bacteria > Pseudomonadota > Alphaproteobacteria > RS24 > RS24 > JBPCVS01. The sequence continues at coordinate 61 of CAYQFO010000199.1, forward strand.
CGGGTGCGCGCTGATATTCGCAATGAAAAAATCAATTATAAAGTGCGCGAGCATTCGCTGGCCAAAGTGCCGGTTATTCTGGCGGTGGGGATGCGCGAGGCAGAAGCGCACAGCGTCTCTATGCGCCGCCTCGGTTCAAAAGAGCAGTTCATCGTGTCGTTGAATGAAGCCGCCACCAAATTGCGGCAAGAGGCGACGCCACCTGATTTACGCTAAAAAGAAAAGCCGATTTCTAGCTGCGTGCGTCGTCTTGCTTTGCCGCCATTGTGTCGGCGCAATTTGCCGTGTCCCAAACCGATACGCCAATCCGTTTCATGCGGTTGCCAGGCGATAGAACGCCAATGTTGGATGTCTTGGTACCCACTTGGTGCTTCTTTAAAAAACATTGTTTGATTGCAGAAGTAGTATTGATTTCGCCAACCCAGTTCAAATTTATACTCACCGTTAAACCATGTGTCGTTACCATGCTCACGACGTGCCAGCGTGACTTGTTGGGTCATGCTCAGTGCGCCAATATCAAGTCGGTCGGCCATTATCAACTTAAATCCGTAGAGTTCGGTACTATCATGGCGAGAGGGTATGTTGATGCGTATGTCATGCCTGCCGACGTTGAAGCCCACAGATGCGACTGTATTTCGTTTTATCTCAAAATCAGAAAAGAGGTGACGCAAGAGCGTTTCGCTATAGGGTAGCAGTAGGCCGACGGCGAGAATGGGTGCGTTACGATGCAGTCCGGCTTCAAAAAAATGCACATTTTGGTGCCGCCCCTCGCCAGAGTCGGTTTCCTCATACAATTTAGCATCCATCATCCAGTTTGTTGAAAGCCCCATTTGCAGAAAAACTTCCTGCGTTTTTTGGTATCCGGCGTAAGAATCCGGGCCGGGTTTGTTGCTGCGTCCGAATTTGACTAAAACCCGCTTCTGCTCAGGAGCTAACAAAAAACCACCGCTTTGGGCAGGGGTGATGAAGCTGACAGGCAAACATATTATCATAATAAAGCAGGCATTCTTTTTCATTTTATTGGTACCGCGTTGACTTTGTTTTTTTTCGGCGATAAGCCCAATCAACACTAAGCGAGAGAAAAATGAACGTAAGCCCTGTTGTTAATTTTATGCACATCCTCCTGTGCGCATATGTCTAGTCTGCACCGCGATGTGTGGAGTCTGCTCAATCTGGCATGGCCGGTGATCATCAGCCGTCTCGGCATTATGACCATGACCATGGTTGATATTGCCATGGTCGGTCATTACAGCTCCGAGCATTTGGCCTATATGGGGCTGGGCATGGTGCCGCACAATATCTATATCCTGATTTTGCTCGGGCTTTTGATGGGTACACCGGTTCTGGTATCGAATGCTTATGGGGCCGGTAATCTTAAAGAGACCGGACGCATTTGGTGGTTGTCATTGTCTTGGGGGTTGGGCATTGGTGCGATTGGGCTTGTTGTTTGTGCCTTTGGCGAACAAATTTTGCTGTTGAGCGGCCAGACGCCGGAATTATCCGAAAAGGGCGGGCGTATTTCTTTCATTGCTGGTCTCAGTCTGCCCTTGATTGCGCTGTATATGACGACTGGTTTTTTTCTGGAAGGCACGCGCAATCCGCGCCCCGGCATGGTGATTATGATTGCCGCCAATATCGTCAACATCTTTGCCAATTATCTGTTGGTTTACGGTCTCTATGGCTTTCCGGAATTGGGCGCGGAAGGATCGCTCTGGGCGAGTCTCATTGTGCGGTGTGTGCAGATAATGGCGATTTTCAGCTATATTTGGTTTTTGCTTGATAGAGAAAAATTCGGTATCAATCAACGTCCGAAATTCATCTGGGCTGCTGGTCGTCGCTTGCGCCAAATCGGCTATGCGAGCGGTATTTCCATGGGCGTTGAAAACACCGCTTTTAACGTGCTGGCACTGTTCGCCGGAATTCTGGGAGCCTTGGTGGTGGCCGCGCATGTGATAACCATCACCCTGTTTGCGCTGTTTTTTATGATTGGTTTGGGGTTGGCCATTGCCACCTCGGTCAGTGTCGGCAATGCCTATGGCGCAGGCGATATGGCGGCCGTTGCGCGTTGGGGACGTATCGGGCTTGGCGTGCAAATGGCGTTCATGAGCGTATTTGGGGTTATCATGTATCTGTTTGCCGCCCCCTTGGCCAGCATTTACACAACCGACCCGAAGGTGCTGATAC
>CAYQFO010000200.1:0-2215 GCA_964416815.1 uncultured Rhodobiaceae bacterium
GGCGCGATTTTTTGTCTTCGTCGCGGTCAGCATCGCCAATCACCCCTTCTTCGACATCGGCGTCCGAGACGCGGCGCACACTATGACCCAAATCTTCGGCCACAATCTGCGCCGTGTCGGCATCAATAACATCATTGATTTGCGCCAGAATACCTTGCTGCATAAGAATTTTAATCACGTCAACAGCGCGCTCGGCCATACGGTTGGCCAATTCTTGAATGGTAATCGTGTCCGGCAACTGCACGACACGCGCCACTTTCTCTGCCGGTTCCATGCTACTTGCCTGACGCTTTTCGCGTTCGCGGCGCCGCCGCATCGAGGCCAGTGAGCGCATACGTTCTTCATCGTTCAGCGCATCATTAATGGTCAACTTACCGGCGCGGCGGCGGCGTTCGCCCGTTGCCCGGCGCGGCTCATTACGCGGTTTGTGCTGCTCGTCTTTGTGACGCTGTGGTGTTTGTCGCGCCGGGGTTTGGCGCGCTGGGGTCGGGTCATCGGCGGATGTTTTTGCTGCTTCTTTTTTATGCGATTGCCCTTCGCTGCGAGGGTCATTGCCGGTTTTTTTATCGACCTCTTTTCCGGCGCGCACGGCGTCTTCTTGTTCTTGCCGACGTTTAGCCTCCACCTCGGCCTGCTTGGTTTCTTCAATTTCGCGCACTTTGGCGTCGGCGACGGCAACCCGGCGTTTTTCCTGCTCCGATTTGGACAAAGTATCCAACGTGGTCGATGCTTCAGGGGTGACCCCGGGTGCGGCTTGCTCACCCGTTTCATCGCCCGCTTTAACCATGCGCTTGCGACGCTTTTCAACCACGACAGCCTTACTGCGCCCGTGCGAAAAGTTCTGGCGCACCTGACCGGTTTCAATGGTGCGCTTCACGCTCAGCGTTTTGCTGCGGTCGGCCTTGCCGTCTTTTTTGTCTTCCGTATTCTCGTTCATCCGCTCGGCTCTCCTGCGCCGGTTGTTTCACCTTGATAGGTTTGCAATCGGTCGACTTCCTTCATAATCTGTTGCGCCCATTTATTGCTGGTTACACCAGCATGTATCACATTGGCACGCCCCAAGGCTACGCTCAATTGCGCCGCGGTGAACGACCCCCGCAACGGTACATTTCGCGCCGCCGCGTGACGCCCAAGTGTTTTGCGCCCATGCACACCACCATCACGCGCCGCCAGCAATAAGCGCACCCGCCCGCCGACCAGTGCCGCTTCAACCTTGGCAAAGCCTAACACAATCTGTCCGGCTTTGCGCGCCAAACTCAATCGCGCCAATAGTTGTTGCACCAACCGATTATCAACCTGCGTAAGCAAATTGTCCGGTGCCGCATACCCACTTGCCGTCGGCAAACCCGCCACGGCATCTTGGCGCGCCACAACCCAGAACACCTCACCCGGCAGGCGATGGGTTAAATCTAGCGTCAATTCACCCTGCGGGGACACCACAAAGCGCAATAAATCCGCCTGCGGCAATCGCGCCCTGCTCACCGCGCAATACTGAAACCGTGTGTCGGTCGGAGACGACAACATGGCCTATGATGCTGCCGACACTCCGCCGTCAGCAGGTGTTGCAGCCGCGCCATCTGCCTCATCAACCGCGCCCTGCTCGGCGGCGGTTTCTGCCTCGGCGGCTTCTGCCTCGGCGGCAGCTTTTGCAGCGGCGGCGGCTTCTTGTTCGGCACGCAGCGTATCCAACTCTTCCTGCGTCACCCAACCGGCTTTCACCCGCGCCGCCATAATGAGTGCCTCGACTTCTTCCGGCGGTATATCAAAGCCATCCAGAATGCCCTCTTGGCGCACACGGCGACGTTGCACCGTTTCCACCCAACCCAGCAAATCATCGGTCACACAACCAGCAAAATCTTCCAATGATTTAATATCATTCTCGCCAAGCCGCACCAATATGGCCGGGCTTAATCCTGCCAACGCCGCCAAGTCATCGGCGACGCCCATTTCACGGCGTTTGGCGTCCAGCGCTTCTTTTTCGCGGTCCAGATGGTCCCCCGCACGGCCTTGCAATTCTTGCGCCATTTCATCTTCAAAGCCTTCAATATGCGTAATTTCCTCAAGCGGCACATACGCCACTTCTTCGACCGTGGCAAAGCCTTCCGAGGCCAATAATTGTGCAATCACTTCATCGACATCCAGCGCGCTCATGAATAATTCAGTGCGTTCGGCAAATTCCGTCTGCCGCCTTTCGCTTTCTTGGGCTTCGGTGAGA
>CAYQFO010000201.1:0-2193 GCA_964416815.1 uncultured Rhodobiaceae bacterium
GGTTTTGGTGGTGCGCACCGACATGGGCAGAGGCCCATGAATACTGTCATATTGCAATAATTGAGCATTGCTCTCGACGCTGCCCAAATCGTTAATGGCAATGACGCGCACATCTTTTCGCCCGCTTTCTAAAATACCGCGCAAGACCAAACGGCCAATGCGTCCAAAGCCGTTAATTGCAACATTGATGGCCATATTTTTCTCCTTACTTAGCTGATTTTCTTTGCTTGTTTTCGGTCGTCTTTCTATTTAATGCCGATTTGGCCGCTTCGACAATGGCATTGGCGGTAATGTCAAAATGTTCAAACAGCCGGTCACCCGGCGCACTGGCGCCAAAACTCTCCATGCCGATAAAAATGTCCTGTGGTCGTAGCCAGCGATCCCAGCTTTGGCGCACGGCGGCTTCAACGGCAATACGCAAAGGTGTGTCGTCGAGAATATCGGCTTGTGTTTCGGCACTTTGGGCATGGAATAATTCCATGCAAGGCACAGAAACAACACGAGCACCGATACCGGCTTGTTTAAGATCATCGTGCGCTTGCATGGCGATGGATACTTCAGAGCCTGAAGCCAATAAAGTAACTTGCGGGTTGGTGTTTCCGGCGGCCAGTTCGTAGGCACCATGCTTACATAGATTGCGTTCTTCAAACGTGCGCAATGCGGGCAGTTTCTGTCGGGTCAGCACGAGCAGGCTGGGGCCTTTTTTATTTTTTAATGCCAGTTGCCAACATTCCAGTGTTTCAATCGCATCGGCCGGTCGCAAGACCAGCACATTGGGCATGGCGCGCAAAGCTGGCAGATGTTCAACTGGTTGATGGGTCGGCCCATCTTCGCCCAAGCCAATCGAGTCGTGCGTCAACACATGAATGGTGCGTTGCTTCATCAATGCCGACAGCCGAATGGCCGGACGCGAATAATCGGAAAATATAAGAAAAGTGCCAGAATAGGGAAGAAAGCCGCCATGCAGTGCCAGACCGTTCATCGCCGCCGCCATACCATGTTCGCGCACACCCCAGTGAATAAAATCGCCAGCAAAATTATCGGCACTGACGGCATTTTGTTGTGTGGTGCGGGTGTTATTGGAACCGGTCAGGTCAGCCGAGCCGCCAATCATTTCCGGCACATGAGAGGTGAGGGCAGCCAACACATCGCCCGAAGATTGACGCGTTGCTTGCACCGGTTTTTCTTTATCCAAATGTTTTTTGAATTCCAGCACAGCCTCATCAAGACCAGTCGGTAGCCTGCCGTCAATGACGCGCTGGAAGCGATTTTTAATCTCGGCAGGACACGCTTCCAGTCGCGCTTCCCAAGCCTTGCGGGCGACGACATGGGCGCGACCGGCGACGCGCCAAGCATCAAGAATTTCCGATGGCACGTGAAACGGTTCACTCGTCCAACCGAGTGTTTTGCGGCTCAGTGTAATTTCTTCATCTCCCAAGGGGGCGCCATGCGATGCCGCAGTTCCTTGTTTGTTTGGTGCGCCCTTGCCGATAAGCGTGCGGCAAGCAATCAGACTTGGCTTATCGCTTTGGCGGGCGGCGGTAATGGCAGTTTCAATCGCGTTAGTATCATTGCCGTCAATGCGGGTGGCATCCCAACCGGCGGCTTCAAAGCGCGCCACTGCGTCGCCGGACTCGGTAAGATTGAGCGGGCCGTCAATCGAAATCTCATTGTCATCATACAGCACAATCAAGCGCGATAATTGTAAATGACCAGCAATAGAAATGGCCTCGTGGCTGATGCCTTCCATCAAATCGCCGTCCGAGACTATCGTATAGGTGAAATGGTCAACCAAATCGTCACCAAAACGGGCATTCATCATGCGTTCGGCCAGTGCCATGCCGACGGCCATCGAAAGCCCCTGACCCAGCGGTCCGGTGGTGGCTTCAATGCCACCGGCATGGCCATATTCGGGATGGCCAGCCGTGCGCGACCCAAGCCGTCGGAAATTTTTAATCTCCTCCAGCGTCATATCGCTGAAGCCCATGAGATAATGCAGCGCATATTGCATCATCGACCCATGGCCAGCCGATAAGATAAAACGGTCGCGGTCAGGCCAGTTCGGGGCCAACGGGTCAATTTTGAGAAATTTTGTATACAGCACGGTCGCCATATCGGCGGCACCCATGGGCATACCGGGATGGCCGGATTGGGCTTTTTGCACGGCGTCCATCGCCAGAGCGCGGATGGCAT
>CAYQFO010000202.1:0-2189 GCA_964416815.1 uncultured Rhodobiaceae bacterium
AGTCAGGCATTTGCAATTTCACCAGTTTGAGCATAAGGGTTCGCGATGGCAGAGCAAGTCAAATCAACGGCCCGCCTTTATGTCGATGCGCCGCTGGTTTAAAATCAGGCCGTGACGCTTGCCTATAAGCAGGCGCATTATTTACGTGCCGTATTGCGCTTGCAGTCGGGCGGGGGCGTGCTGGTATTCAATGGCCGTGACGGCGAATGGCAGGCGCGTATTGATAAGCTCGGCAAAAAATCGGCCACGCTGATGGTGGAGGCGCAAACCCGTCGGCAAGATGGTGGCGGTGATATTTGGTTGTTGATGGCTCTGATTAAGCGTGACCGGTTGGATTATCTGGCGCAAAAAGCGACCGAAATGGGGGTGGGTCGATTTGTGCCGACGATAACCAAAAGAACGCAATCGGGTGGTGCGGTGAGCCTTTCTCGGCTACGCGCCAATACCATTGAGGCCGCCGAGCAATGCGGTATATTGAGTGTGCCGGAGATTGCCCAACCCATGCGGCTAGACCGTTTGCTGGCGGACTGGCAGCAGACAACCGACGGGCGGCAGATTATTTTTTGCGATGAAACCGCGGCTTTGTCTGAGGGTCACGCGGCACTTAGTGCGCTTGAAGGCAAGAGGCTCGCTTTATTGATTGGCCCTGAGGGCGGCTTTGAGGCTGCCGAAATTGCTGCATTACGCGCCCGCACCGATTGTCACCCGTTCAGCCTCGGCCCGCGTATTCTTCGTGCCGATACGGCGATGGTTGCGGCCTTGGGTTTGGTGCAGGCGAGGTTGGGGGATTGGTGTGTCTAACGGCTTGTCGCAATGGTGAAAAAAGATATAAATGAGTGGCGCGGCAATTGCGTGCAGGAGGTAATGTATGGCTGACACGCCCAACAAGGCTGGTTCATATTCTGACATTCTTGAAAACCCCGCTCATCTAAAAGAGTGGATGGCGGCCGGGTGCAAGCCGGATGTAGATTGGCGTATCGGCACCGAGCATGAAAAATTCGGTTATCGGACAGGTGATTTATCGCCTCTGCCCTATGATGGGCCGGACGGCATTCGCGCTATGCTGGAAGGGCTGATGCGCTTTGGTTGGCAGGGCAAATATGAAGGCGATACGCTGCTTGCGCTCATCCGTCCAGATGCAGAAGGCGGCGGCTCGGTGACATTGGAACCGGCCGGTCAGTTGGAATTATCCGGCGCGCCATTGCAAAATATCCACCAAACTTGCGCCGAAATAGACGACCATTTGAAGCAAGTCAAAACCATTGCCGAGGCATTGGGGCAGGGTTATATGGGGCTTGGCTATTCGCCGCTTTGGGGGCTTGATGCCGCGCCGCAAATGCCGAAATGGCGCTATCAGCTGATGAACGGTTATATGCCGACGCGCGGTGGTCGTGGGCTGGAGATGATGTATCTAACCGCCACTGTGCAGGTTAATCTTGATTTCGCGTCGGAGGCCGACATGGTGCAGAAGCTTCGCATTGGGCTGGCTTTGCAGCCTGTGGCGACGGCGCTGTTTGCCAATTCGCCGTTTCGGCAGGGTGGGTTGAGCGGTCATGTGTCGGAGCGTTCATTGGTCTGGCTGGATACCGACGACGACCGCACTGGCATGGTGCCAATGGCGTTTGAACAAGGTTTCGGGTTTGAGCAATATGTTGATTACGCGCTTGATGTGCCGATGTATTTTGTGCTGCGCGAGGGGGCTTATATTGATGCGCTGGGCATGAGCTTTCGCGATTTTCTGGCCGGAAAATTGCCCGCCCTGCCGGGCGAAAAGCCGCTTGTTACCGATTGGGAAGACCATTTAACGACGCTGTTTCCTGAAGCGCGGGTCAAGCAGTTTATCGAAATGCGCGGGGCCGATAGTGGCGTACGCCCCAGCCTATGTGCTTTGCCTGCTTTATGGGTCGGCCTGCTTTATGATGCGGCAACGCAAAAGCAAGCGGCAGACTGGATTGACGATTGGACGAATGAGGAGCGCGATATGTTGCGCCGTAAAGTGCCGGTGAGCGGGTTTCAAACGCCATTTCGCGATGGCACGGTGCTTGATTTGGCGCGGCAAATGGTGGCGCTGGCCGAGCAGGGTTTGCGTGCGCGTGCTTCTTTGGATGGGGCGGGCGGCGATGAAACGCAGTATCTTGGGCATTTGCAGGAAATCGTCACCGGCGGCGAGAGTTCGGCCGACCGTCTGA
>CAYQFO010000203.1:0-2157 GCA_964416815.1 uncultured Rhodobiaceae bacterium
CATCTTAATGATGTTGAGGAGTTATCTGTAGATATGGCGGCGGCTTTTCCTCAGTTTGAGGCTGGTGATTTGCTGCTTAGTTTGCGGAACATGAGTATGCTGTTGGTCGTAGATCCAGATACTGGGAAGATCAAGTGGCGGTACAAAGGAGAGCTTCTTTACCAGCATGATGGAGATTTCCAGCCAGATGGTAGCATTACAGTATTTGATAACCGATATGGCAAAAAAGGAGCTGCAGTTTGGGGTGGTAGCCGCATTGTGAAGATAGACCCTAAAACGAACACACTACGAACACTTTATGAATCCCCCAATTTTTACAGTAATATTCGCGGGAAGCACAGCGTGTTGGAAGATGGCAGTATCCTAATCACTGAGTTTTCTACAGGGCGCGTGTTCATTGTGAACCCGTCAGGAAAAGTCACTTACGAATACGTCAACCCACGCCGTGTTGAGGACAGTGGCAAGTTGGAGTATTATGAAATCACTAAAGCTCAGTTGGTTAAGAAAGATTTTTTTACCCAGCCGCTAGAATGCCGTAGCCCATAGATTTATTGTTCCAATTTATGTTGTTACCGATTATATGCCTTTTGTTCGTGTCGCTCGTTTTGCTTGAATGTTTGTTGCGCATGCCATTATTAAGACAGGCAGCTGTGCTTTTTGGCATCTATCAAAAGCTATTTTCTGTGCTACGGCTAAAGAATGTTTCTGACCACTGGAAAGAGCGCGTCATTGCTCACTATAACCTGAAAGCATTTATGCTTCTTATGCAGATGGGCTTTCAGTTTGCGATGTTATGCGTTGTGGGTGTCGGGTTTTTGATGCTTGTGCAGATGTTTTTGGCATTCTCGCCAAGTGTCTGGGTACTGATGCAAGAGTGGTATGTGTTATTCTTACTTGTTGTTGTTTCTATGGGGTATTATTGGTTAAGGCGTAATATTTAAGGGACGACTTTAGATGGATAGCGTGGCGGAATACTCCTTTGCCTCAAGATTGTTGCATCGTTTGGCATTGCAAAATATTGCCGTTGCGCAGATGTCTTTTACCTTGGAACAAGTGTTGTGTAGAGATGTGTACAAAAACAGTCAAGCTGTCAAAAAACCTGTGTTTGTGACTGGGCTAGCGCGGTCGGGTAGCACATTACTCACGCGCATTTTATACGAAAGCGGCAGTTTTTGTTCGTTGACCTACCGCAATATGCCGTTTGTCTTGATGCCGAATTTTTGGCGTAGGATATCTGGCATCTCGCACAAAAAAGCGGTGGCGATGGAACGTGCGCATCAAGATGGGGTTCAGGTGGACTATGACAGTCCTGAAGCGTTCGACGAGGTGTTCTGGCGGGTTTTTGCTGGCGATGAATATATAGCCAAGCACTGCCTGCGCCCCCACACGCCTGAGCCACACATTATTGAGCAGTTCAAGGCATATATAGGTGGTATAATCGGCAACAACAGCAAAGGGCGCTATCTGTCCAAGAACAATAACAATATTCTTAGGCTACAGGCACTTCATCAGGCATTCCCGGATGCCACAATTCTTATCCCCTTTAGAGACCCACTCCAGCAAGCCTTATCTCTGCAAAGGCAACACCAAAGATTCATGGAAATGTCAAAGCAAGATATGTTTGTTACGCATTATATGGACTGGCTTGGCCATTATGAGTTTGGTCCGCATCAAAAACAGGTTACCTATGCGGATGCGCTACCGTTTCCTAAAGAACGTGGGCATGTAGATTATTGGCTGACACAGTGGATAAATGTATATGAGCATGTGCTGGGTTCGTTGCCGGCAAGTGGTTTGTTTATTTGCTTTGACAGGCTATGCGCTACGCCTCAAGCATCTCTAACAAAGCTGTTTGAAGCCGTTGATGTTCCGCCGCCCAGTGCTGAAACTTATAAAGCCATTCGTCCAACAAAAAAACTTGCTGCATCGGGCATTATCTCGTCAGAGCTATTAGGGAAGGCGCAGAGCATCTATGGGCGTATGGTGGATTATAACCCGTTGTCCTAGCCCTGCCTATTTCCACGTGCTAGACTCTCTATAGATTTATCAACGACATAGTGTCGGTTGTCCTAGCCCTGCCTATTTCCACGTGCTAGACTGTCAGTGTTGCGTGGGCGTTTATACCTGGGGTTGTCCTGGCCCTGCCTATTTCCACGT
>CAYQFO010000204.1:0-2148 GCA_964416815.1 uncultured Rhodobiaceae bacterium
CATCTGGTCACGGTTTATCTGATGCCGTTGGGCGGTCTGGGTGTTGTGATGCTGACCGGATGGTTGATGCCCCGCGCTGTGCTGCAACAAGCCTTTGGCAGCAATGAGCGTCTCTTTGTGGCGTGGCTGTGGACGGCGCGGATCATTGCTCCACTGGGCATTTTGTGGATTTTAATTGCCGGTATTTTCCCCGATTTCTAGGAAGTATTTTCGGTTTTTCAAGTCCTTGTCAAAAAATACTTATTTCCCATCTTCTGTGCGAGGGCGGTAATCCTGCTGCCTTCAAAAACGGGTCGGCGGTGCCACAACGGGCTGCTTGCCTATCTTGCTTCAAAGAAGGAGATGAAAATGACAAATTTTGATTTAACCCCACTCTATCGCTCAACCATCGGGTTTGACCGGTTTGCCGGACTTTTCGATGCGTTGAGTGTATCGGAAAAAAGTGCCGCCTATCCGCCCTATAATATCGAGCGCACGGACGAAAATGATTACCGCATTTCAATGGCGGTCGCCGGTTTCAGTGAAGACGAATTGGAAATTGAAGCCGCCAGTGGTGTATTGCGTGTGCGCGGTCTCATCGGTGATGCGGCTGGTGATGAGGCTTCTACCGACGCCGATAATCGTCAGCTGCTTTATCATGGCATTGCGGCACGCAATTTTGAACGTCGCTTTCAACTGGCCGACAATGTTCAAGTTTCGGGTGCTTCTTTGACCAACGGCTTGTTAAATATCGAACTTGTCCGCGAAATCCCCGAAGCGGAAAAGCCGCGTAAAATTGAAATTGCCAAGACTTTGAAAGCGGCTTAAAGCCACTTTTAAGTCTCTCGTGTCCGGCCTCGGTTTCCTCCCCCCGACGGCCGGACACATTTTTTTTGCGGGCTTTTGAGGTCTTGTTTCCAAACTATAATTTCTCTAGATTGGTACAAAAGGAGGTGGGATATGGCCAGCCTACGCGCTCAATTTTACAAATATCTGCTTCGCAAAACCGTCCGCAACCAAATGCTCCCCGATGGTGCAGAAGGCATCAAACAGGCGCGCGCCCGCGCTGAATCCGGTGGTGCATGGTCATTTTTGCAGCGCAAAGCTAAGCCTGAAAACGTTTTTGTGGATGGCATCGCGGCCGAATGGGTCGGCAATCCGGCAGCGGCGCGTATATTGCTTTATCTGCATGGCGGCGGATATTTTATGGGCAGTGCGAATACGCATCGGGAGCTGGTGCGCAAAATCTGTCACCATGGCGATTTGCGCGGATTGATTATTGATTATCGTTTGGCCCCGGAAAATCCGTTTCCGGCGGCGGTGGAAGATGCCGAAAAAGCCTATGATTGGCTGATGGCGCAAGGGGTTGCGCCGGAGACGCTATTTCTCGCCGGAGACAGTGCCGGGGGTGGGTTGAGCCTCGCCTTGATGCTAACCTTGAAAGAAAAGAACAAAGCCCAACCGCGTGCCGCCGCATTATTGTCGCCATGGACGGATTTGACCTGTCGCGGCGCATCGTACACCGAGCGTGCCGAGCGCGACCCGATGATTGATGCCACCCGTATGCCCGAAGCCATCGGCTATTACTGCACTGACAAACACCAACCCAACCATCCGCTTATTTCGCCGCTTTTTGCCGATTTATCGGGCTTGGCGCCTTTATTTGTGCAGGTCGGCACTGAAGAGTGCCTGTATGATGACAGCACAAGATTGGTTGATAATGTAAAAGCGGCCAAGGGCGAGGCCGAATTGCAGGTGTGGGAAGACATGCCGCATGTCCACCAAATTGCCTTTTCGCTGGTGCCGGAAGCAGGTGCTGCCATACGCGATGTGGCCAGTTTTTTCGATCGTTTTAAGACCTAAAGCCATTTTCAATAAGTGTTGATATTTAGGTCAATAGTATTGACCAATTTACTTGAAATGGTCACACTTTTGGCCTTATACTGTGCCAAGATGAAGAACGAACGCCCTGTATGTGCGATTTGCCACAGGCGTTGGTTTGGGATTTAGTTTAGCCATCAGAACATTGCCGGGCTTAAAGCTGGCCACACTCTGATAACGCATAAAGAAAGACAAGAGGCAGGCAGCATGAGCAGGCAGCTGCATCAAAAACAAAACGCCCATCGACGTGCGGGTCTACCCGAGCGTCAGGGCTTGTATGACCCGACC
>CAYQFO010000205.1:0-2098 GCA_964416815.1 uncultured Rhodobiaceae bacterium
TTTATCCCTTTAAACCAATACCCATGCCACATCCACGCACGAGCAAGACGCATAAAGGGTTGCGAGTATTTAAGATAAAGAAAAAATGGAGAAGGTAAGTCTTTTAAAATACAGGGTAAATTTGACAGTAATTTCTCTACATGCAAAAGGCTGGCAATATGAAACTCTTTGTCGAATTGACGGAGTGTGGAAGAAAAATATAACAAAAAAACAATTTCTTCAAGATGTTTCTTCACAGCGTTTGGCAAAGGCAAATTACGAAAATTCAATTTTTTTACCTTTGCCAAAGGATCTCCTATACCTTGTGCACGAAAAAATGCAGAATATACAATTAAAGCTTGTACCCTAACATGGATATCAGGAGAATGTGTTCTAGTCAAAGATTCTTTATAATGACGATAATAATACAACCGCTCGGAAAGATTTTCAAAAACCGCTCCATAACGCTCAAGCAAACGAACACACAAATCAATATCTTCGCCAATAGGAAAAAATTCTCGATATCCTTCCAACTCCTCAAAGCAAAACTTACGAACCATAAGTGTCGCATGAAGAACAAGATACTCTCCTTCGGGCATACGACTTGCAATCAACAAACGTCCACGACCAAAGGTCACCTTGTATTTTTTACTATTTATTTTTTTACCCCGTTCGTCAATATTCGTGTTTCGACAACCCAACACAAAAATATCAGGATGTTTTTCTAAATAAGCAACTTGCTTCGCCAAACGATCCGGGTGGCACAAATCATCCGAATCCATACGCGCAATATACTCACCTCGCGTTACACGAAGACCGCGATTCGCTGCCTTCGCAACGCCTAGATTTTTTTTTAAAAATATACCTCGAACTCGTGAATCATGAACACTAAACGAACGAATGATAGAGGCACTTGAATCTGTCGAACCATCATCAACAACGATCAATTCTAAATCTACAAAACTTTGATTTAAAATTGATTCAATTGCTTCGCTTAAAAAACGCTCACCATTGTAAGTCGTTATCACAACACTGACGCATGGAACCGACATGTCAACTTCCCAACTTACGGAAAAGAAGAAGCGAAACACGCGCAAAATGAACAACGAAACGAGTAATAAAAAATCTTATTGTATGAAAAGGACTTAAAAAAAACGCAAAAGATAAATGCCTCAATCCATGGTGGAAACGCTTTGTAAAAATTAAAAAACGAAAAGATTTTAAATAATTGTTAGAAGAAGTATTCAATATCTTAAGTATTTCAAGAAATGAAAGAGAGTAACTCAAACTCAAAATATAACGCAAATACAAAAAACTCGTTCGAAATTTTTTCGCGCGAAAACACTCAACACAAAAAGAAATATAAAAACGAATTTGTTTTTGCAAAGTCAAATCCAACTGATCCCACGACGAGATATGGCGAAAATTCTTTAACCTAAAACGACGTAAAATAACAACAACACGCAACAAGTGATACAAACGTGCGCGAGGACAAATAGGCAAAAAATCAAGGCTATCTTGTAGAAACAACAAACTCGAAACACCACGAGAACGCAAGCTCTGACAATTTGCCAAAGGATGGTCATCAAGAGGATCACCCAAACCTCGTCTACGAAATTCCAAAGAAAAAGTAATTAAATAAATCATCAACATGCGAAAAGAATCGCAAAATCGCCGTGTCGTCGAACTATGATAGAGGCGATAGTAATAAAATTTTTCAGATAAATTATTCAAAACCCTTCCGTGAAAACTCACAACACGGGAATACAAATCATCATCTTCACCGAGCGGAAAAAATTCTCGGTATCCACCTACTGACAAAAGAGTCGAACGACGACAAACAATCGTCGCATGAAGAACAGGATGGTGGCAAAGTAAAACATCTCTCGTAATACGATGCTTGCCAAAAATGATAGAGATAGGATCCATGATACTCTTCGCATACATAGCAGAGCAAAAAAATCCTTTTTCGTCTATCGCACGATAACGGCAGCCCACAATATAAACCTTCTTATGCTTATCCAGGTAAGAGACTTGTTTCTGCAAGCGATCACGATGGCACAGGTCGTCCGAATCCATACGCGCAACATACTCTCCGCGTGTTACGCGAAGACCGCGA
>CAYQFO010000206.1:0-2084 GCA_964416815.1 uncultured Rhodobiaceae bacterium
AATCGGGCAACATCTTCAGTGCCAGTGCCTGTAAGACCTTATTGGGATTGCCAGCTATTCGCGTCCTGTCATCATTATGTCGATTATCCCGTTCGGCTTTGTCGGCATGCTCCTCGGCCATTTCATCCAAGGGTTTGATTTGACTTTTTTGAGCTTTATCGGCCTGTTGGGTTTGTCGGGAATTCTGGTCAATAATTCAATTATTCTGATTTCGCGCATTGAAGAGCGTCGCGCCGAAGGCGAGGCATTACGCGATGCCGTGATTGGCGGCATTTGCGACCGCTTCCGCGCCGTGGTGTTAACCTCACTGACAACCGTGCTGGGGCTGACCCCGCTCTTGTTTGAAACCAGCGTGCAGGCGCAATTTTTGCTGCCCATGGTGATAACCATTGCTTGGGGGCTGGGGGTTGCCAGCGTCATTGTTTTGGTCTTGGTGCCGTCCGTATTGGGGATGCAGGAAGATGTGCGCCGTCTCATGAAGCGCGAGAAAGCACAAACCCAATCGACAAAACGGCAAAAGAAACGTCAACCGGCAAAACCGCGCAAGAAAAGGGTCAGCGTCGCCAGAAGCTCGGTGCAAACAGCACCAAAACAGTGAGAAATTCAAGCCGCCCCAGCAACATGCCGAAGGACAAGACCCATTTGGCGGCATCTGAAAGATCGGCATAATTGCCGCCGGGGCCGACCACCGGCCCCAGCCCCGGGCCAACATTGGCGACGGCGGCGGCAGAAGCCGACAGAGCGGTCAGCAAATCCAGCCCCATTAAGGAAAGTGCCACAGCGATGGCGAGAAAAGTCAGCAGGAAAATCAGCACAAAAGCAATCACCGAATTGGCCACCGCATCATCCAGCAGACGCCCATTATAGCGAATCACAAAGACGCCATTGGGCAGCACCAGTTGACGGATATAACGCCATGCGGTTTTGACAACCACCTGCAAGCGAAAAATTTTCAACCCGCAAGAGGTTGAGCCGGCACACCCCCCAATAAAGGTCAAGATGAAAAACACCGCCACGGCAAACGGCCCCCAGAGGCTGTAATCGGTGACATCATAGCCAGTGCCGGATAAAATTGAGGCGGTGGAAAAAGCCGCATACAGCAATGCGCGAGCACTGTCGGTCTGTGTGTTTGATAATTGATAAAACCACATGGCCAATGTGGCAATAAGGGCGATAAGAAAGAACCCACGGATTTGGGCATCGCGCCACAATGTGGAGAGCTTGCCGCCTATCGCCTGCAAATAAGCCACAAAGGGTAGCGAAGAAGCCAGCATAAAAACGGTGGCAACAATTTCAATGGACGGCCTATCAAAGGCTGCCAGACTGGTATTACGCGTTGAAAAGCCACCTGTGGCAATGGTCGTCATGGCGTGGGCAATCGCATCAAAGAGGGGCATACCGGCGACCAGATACGCCACCAGACAGGCCACGGTAACGGCAAAATAAAGCAGTGTCAGTGAACCCGCCACTTGCGCCGTGCGTGGCAGAATTTTCTCAGACGTATCGGAACTTTCCAGACGGAATAATTGCATACCGCCGACATTCAACATCGGCAGCACCGAAATCGCCATCACAAGAATGCCGATGCCACCAAACCATTGTAGCAGAGCACGCCAGAGTAAAATGCCGGGCGAGGCATTATCCAAATCGCTGATGACGGTGGCACCGGTGGTTGTTATGCCGGACATGGCTTCAAAAAACGCATCCGTATAGCTCAATCCAAGTTCGCTAAAGGCAAAGGGCAAGGCGGCAAAACCGGTCAGTGCCAACCATGAAAAGCCGGTCAAAATAAACGCCTGCTTGGTCGATAATGGCGGCAACTTGCCGCGATTGGTCAAGATAAGCAAACCGGCAACAAAACCCGTCACCAGCGCACCGGCCACAAAAACCTGCCAATCGGCATCGGCAGTGGCGGCATCAACCAAGGCTGGTATCATCATGCCGCCCGCCACCGCGGCCAACAAAAGGCCGATAACAAAGAGTATGGTGCGCTGGTCGCTCATCGACTTATGGTTTCACTTTTTTTTTGAGGTGTCGGCATGCCCCGACATCTTCACGCGTAAGGTCGTCGGCATCTTCCAACC
>CAYQFO010000207.1:0-2041 GCA_964416815.1 uncultured Rhodobiaceae bacterium
CTAATGTCTTCTGTCATTAGTACGGTATAGTACGGTACCTATAAAAAGATTATGGTGTCATCGACGTGCATGGTTACTCATACACACAAAGAATTCATAAATTTGATATTCATGCCTAATTTAACCAAAATTAAAGTAAACCTAGTTATATCTACTTGGATTCCATGAATGATTGCCTAGAATTAACAAAATTTTTAGATCGTGCATGTAGTTACCGAAAAAGCTAAAGATCGTTAGATCATCGTATCTTGTCATGAAGACAATGTAATGGCTGTCATATGGCGAGCTCGTAGATTATTTTGAAGATTCATTAAAGTTACTAAAAACACTCTCTAAAAATAATGCCGTCAAGATCTGCATTGTAGAACACATTTTCCAAGATTAGTGATGGATTTCTCATAAATGATTAACTCCATCGGAAGACCTAGAATGAAGAACATATTGTATGATGATTTCAATGAATTTGTCGTAAATGGACATGAGTGCATTATATCATTTTTTTTAGTTGCCATATTGAATAAATTATGCCATTTTAGACATCCCAATATGCAGTTTCAAATAATCTTACCTAAAACTTAGTCCGTTCTTTACATCAATCCATGTGTGGCGGTTGAACAAATATGTAAAAAAATTCCAGTGTAATGGACACACTCTGCATATCTTATCCATCACTTTAGCCTTGACTGCTGGAGGTCTATCACTTCGTGCCAGATCCTGCAGCTATCAATACCTTCCTCATCAAAACGTCGGAACCATTGACTTATCCATTTTAGACATCTGAGAAGATTTGTGGCTGTTTCTCTAATGTCCTTTCCATTTACGCATACCATGTGTACCACAAGAATTTTACCACATGTGTTTGGATCTTTTTCTTTTCTGTAGATGTCTTAAGTTGTTTGTTTAGATTGTCTATATTAAGAGAAATCTTATATCGATCAAAAAGTTTTACTAATTATGACATCCTAAAAGACTTTTGCTCGTGACTGTACTTTTGGGACATCGTCGTGATTTGGATGATCATTCATGGATAGATCTCTTAAAACCATAATGTTTTTAAACGATATAGTATATATGGAAATACGAAAACTCGAAGTATAAAAGTTAATGATTTAATATTGGATTTAAAAAATCCTAGATATGATAAAACATCATCTCAAGCTCAAAGTTTAAAATATTTATGCACTCATAAAAAATCTCATTTAGATATATTGGCAAAAAGTATATTGAAGCACGGATTAAATCCCACAGATTTACCAATAGTTTACAAAAATGGTAGTAAATATGTGGTAAAAGAAGGAAATAGACGACTAGCTTCATTAATTTTGTTGAATAATCCTGATAAAGCACCTAATCTAAAGATTAAACATATATTTCAAAAATTAAGTAATAATAATAAAAATAAAATACCAAGAACTATATCTTGTGTAATTTATAAGAACGCAGACGATAAAGATATCCAACATTGGATAAAAATAAAACATACAACACATGATAAAGAAGGAGTCTTATCGTGGGACCCTGAACGTAAAAAGAAATACATGAAACCTAGAAATTCCTCTACCTTGATTTTTGAATATGTTGACAAAAATAAAATATCTAGAAAAAATATTGATGAAAGTAATTTAGTACGTTTAATGTCTACTCCATACGTTCGTGAAAAAATAGGCTTAAATTTTTCCAACAATGAAATTATATTTACAAAACCACATGCCATAGTAAAAACAAACATGAAAAAAATATTTAATGAAATGTCTAAAAAGAAATTCACTGTTGGCTCAATTTATACCGTCGATTTAAAAAAAAAATGGGTGGATGGTGTGATTAAAGATGGCCCTGATGTGAAACATGGAACAGCAGGATCTATTGGAGAAATATCTAAATCAACTAATAGGAGTAATTTAATACCAAAAAATTTTACTTTGAGAATTAAATCTAAAAAAATTAATAACATATATCTTGAATTAAAAAATTGTTTATATATTGGAACTAATTCTGACAAATCAGTTCCTAATGCTGTAGGCGTTTTATTTAGAGTATTTCT
>CAYQFO010000208.1:0-2016 GCA_964416815.1 uncultured Rhodobiaceae bacterium
ACCCCAATTTACGGCTGTTGTTCAGCATTCCGGCAGGAAGCAAAACCTTTTCGCGGTTAAAAACCAACTTGCCGCCTGTCACCTGAACCCTTCGTCACAAACCCCAATTTACGGCTGTTGTTCAGCATTCCGGCAGGAAGCAAAACCTTTTCGCGCTTAAAAACCAACTTGCCGCCTGTCACCTGAACCCTTCGTCACAAACTCCAATTTACGGCTGTTGTTCAGCATTCCGGCAGGAAGCAAAATCTTTTCGTGTCTTTCGCGGTTAAAAACAAACAAACTCGCCGGTTTTTGCGTCTTTCACCGCTGTTAAACCTGTGTATGCCCTCAGCGAACCATGCCGCCCAGGAATACCCTCAGGCGCAGTTTCCTGACGTTGTGATGCGGGCCGGGTCTCGGCGTGGTCGGAACCTCGGGATCCCAGTTGATAAAACGACTCACTCCTGGCAGTTCACCCAAGTTGTTCCGGGGGAACGCCCGGACTTCGTACGCAACACCCCCCTGCAGCCCCGTAAATTCCATCTTGGCAGCTCCTCCCGGCGTCGGCATCGCAATAACCCGTTCCTCTGCCAGTTCTCCATACGAAAGCAGCTGTATCCGATATCCCAGACCGAGCAACATTCCGTCAACCGGGGCTCCAAAATCAGCATGATCCACGGTGCGTCCGTAGCCGTCATTTCCCGAATACGCCAGGTGCACCTGCACACGGCCATTCGCCTTGTGCATCAGCTGCATGCCCAATGTCCCTTCAATGGCATCAAACAGGGTAAATGCCGCCGTGCCCGTCTCGCCCGCTCCGGCACGGTTGACTGCCTGGAGCGAATAGCGTATCCGCTCTCCTCCTGCGTGCTTGCTGCGCAGCTGTGCCAGGGCATGGCCTGACAGCACGTAAGAAGTGGCGGTTCCTGCGACGGGGTGGCTTTTCCCGTCCAAAGAAAGCCGGTAGCGGTCTACCGTCGCCCCGTTGCTGCCCGGCGCTTCCCAGTCCAGTTCCACCCGATGCGCGGACTTCCATCCGGCCCGCAAGCCTGAAGGCCTGCCAGGCACCGCTATGGTGCTGAACGTGACCTCGTTTCCGGACGCCCGGGCGGGTACCCCGACACCCGCCCGGTTGCGCGCATAGACCTGTAACGCATAGCTTCTCTTCGGCAACAGATGGGTGATTTCAATCCCGGTGTCAAAAGCGCCCGCCGGGAAAAAAGTCTCGGTGCTGCGGCCTGCAGCACGCACAACCACCACGTAGCCAAAACCGGAACCCGCAGCACGGTCAGGGAAAGCCGCAGGTGCATTGACCGCCAGGGAGGTGCAGTCCCCACGCCCCATAACCGCCAACACCAGGCGCGCAGTGCTTTGCCCGGGCACAAGCTCCGTTATCGTCGTCGCGCCCGGAAGACCGGGCAAATAGAAGTGACCGGCTGCCGGATAGCCGGCGACTCCCCTGTGTACGGCGCGAAGCTGATACGGGTGGGGGCAAGCCCTTTCGCTGTTCCTCCGAAACCCGGCCAGAAAATCTCCGGCGAAGTCAAAAGCCGGCACTGCAACTTCCCGTAATGTTCCTGCCAGCCCGAGTTCGTAGAAATCAACCGCCGAACTTCCCGCCGCCCACGTGAAGCGCAGGTGATCCAGGGATTCCCAGCGCACCGCCACAGCAACCGGTGTGGCAGGAATGTCGGCAAGCGCGCGCAGCAACGGCAGCGTGCGGCTGTTGCCAAAATGCCAGGCTCCCGGCTCCCAGCCGGCATAAGTCGTGGCGCCTGCGCATCTCTGCCCCGCCGCGGTCGGGCAACGCAGCTGGATCAGGGTGCGAGGTAAAGCGCCGCCCGCCAGGCCACTGCCCGCCAGGGCTGCCTCTGCAGACACGGGTGCGTAACTGCGCTCAATCACCGCGTCCGGAGCAGAATAGCCCGCCAGACTCCCAATGCTGCCTGATTCCCCGACAACCGTGCCCGCCGCATAGCTGTCCTGGATGCGCCCGGCATTGGTTCCGGCCAGCCCCCCGATGAAGGAATCACCCCG
>CAYQFO010000209.1:0-2001 GCA_964416815.1 uncultured Rhodobiaceae bacterium
TTGTGCAAACACAATATCTGTCAGATTGAGCGAACCGACACACAGCAGCACAGTGATAATCACCAAACCAATGGACACCTCATAAGACACCATTTGTGCCGCCGAGCGCAACGCACCCAAAAACGGATATTTTGAATTCGACGCCCAGCCCCCCATAATCACGCCATAAACGCCAAGCGACGAAATCGCGAAAATATATAAAATGCCGACATTTATATCAGCCACAGCCCAGCCCTCATCAACCGGTATCACCGCCCAAGCGCTGAGTGCCAAAAACAGGGTGATAAAAGGTGCCAGAAGAAAAATCGGCTTGTCGGCGGTGGTCGGTATCACCACTTCTTTGACCAGATACTTAAAAATATCGGCAAAACTTTGCAGCAGGCCGAAAATACCTACCACATTAGGGCCACGGCGTAATTGTACCGCCGCCCAGATTTTGCGGTCGGCGTACATAAAAAAAGCCAGCGACACGAGCAACACCACAACAATCGCCAGACTATGCGCTGTGACCAATAAAGCAGGCCAAATATAGCTCTCAAACATCGTGCTATCCATCGGTGCCGGTTCCCTGCTCATTATTTGCTTTGGCCGCAGCGCACGCCGCCATCGTGGCCGAGGCGCGCGCAATCGGATTGGTGAAATAAAAATCACTGACCGCCACCCCAAAACCCTTGTTCGACAATTTGCCAGTTTTGATCGGTGCCTGCGGTATATCAGCAGGCGTAACCTCATCAATTTTGGCCAAATGCGGTGCCGCCTCAAACATCAATGCCCGCAGTGCCTCTATCGTATCAAAGGGCAGTGCCTCGCCCAAATGGCTTGAAAGGGCGCGAAAAATTTTCCAATCCTCGCGCGCCTCGCCGGGCGGCGGCGCGGCGCGTTCGCTCATTTGCGGACGCCCTTCCATATTGACGTAAATCGCCTGTTTTTCCGTATAAGCCGCCGACGGCAAAATCACATCGGCGCGATGCGCACCCCTATCGCCATGACTGCCAATGTAAATCACAAACGCCTTGCCCAATGCCGACATATCAATCTCATCGGCAGCATATAAAATTACCGTATCGACCATGCCCGATTGCGCACCAGCCAAAATACCGCCCACATCGCGCCCGCCCGACTCCGGCAACAGACCAAGCTCAAGCCCGGCCACCCGCGCTGCCGCATTGTGCAACACATTAAAGCCGTTCCAATCAGTGCCTATCGCCCCGACATTCTCGGCCAGCTTAATCGTCTCACCCAGCACAGCATCGCCATCGGCATGCGCCAATGCCGTTTGCCCTAGAACAATCATCGGACGGGCGGCCTTTTTCAGCACTTTGGCAAATTTGTGTTGACCACCAGTCAATTCTTCCAATGTTTTCGGACCGCCGCCAATATAGTCAACCGGATAGGTCAAATCGGCAGGCACGCCAATCGCCGCCACCGGAAACGAATCCATACACCAGCGTTTTCGAATACGCGCATTCAGCACCGGTGCTTCCAGCCGTGGATTGCACCCAATAAGCAACAGTGCATCGGCTTTCTCAATACCAGCAATCGTGCTGTTGAACAGATAATGACCGCGCGGGCCGCCGAGTTTTGCGCCATCCTGACGACAATCCAAATGCGGACTCCCAAGCTGCTGCATCAATTTTTTCAAGGCAAATTGTCCCTCGGCGCAAACCAAATCACCAGCAATGGCGGCCACCTTATCGGCGCCACCGGAGAGGCGTTTGGCGACAGCCTCAAAAGCCTCATCCCAGCTTGCCGCCTGCAATTTGCCTTTGCGCTTTATATAGGGCGTATCAAGACGCTGCGTGTTCAACCCGTCCCAAACAAAACGCGCTTTGTCCGACAACCATTCCTCATTCACATCATCATGATTACGCGGCAAAATGCGCAATGCTTCGCGCCCACGCATATCCACCCGGATATTGCTGCCGACCGCATCCATCACATCAATGGTTTCGGTTTTGCGTAACTCCCATGGCCGCGCAACAAAAGCATAAGGTTTTGAGG
>CAYQFO010000210.1:0-1979 GCA_964416815.1 uncultured Rhodobiaceae bacterium
CTCCGCATAATTCTTGATCAAAACCGAGCCGCTACCTGCCGAGATCCGCAAATCGGCGCCAACGCGTGCGAAAGTGAAATCACCGAGACCTGTCGCACCTTGGAATTGGAGAATTCCGCCGTCCGCATCGGTTTGCACCACGCCGTTTGCATCCGTCTCCCCGATGGTGTCCGCGCCGTAGTTGCCTGCGAAGACATAGATGTCTGTGCCTACCCCTCCCAACAGGATGTCGTTGCCCGCATTGCCGCGAAGCGTGTCTGCGCCCGCCAAGCCTTCCAATCTGTTGCCTTGCGCGTCGCCGATGAGCGTATCGTCTTCAGTCGAACCCTTGATGTTTTGAATGCTGCTGCTTCTCGAGGTGCTGTCGTGATCTGCGATGGTGTCGCCATCGGCATGCTCGCCTGAGAAGGTATTGGCGAAGAGGTTGACACTAACCCCAGCCCCTGAGCTTTCGTAAGAGAGGGTATCGCTACCGCCGCCGCCGTAGAAAATGTCTCCCTCTGCGCCGCCCTCCAGCGTGTCGTCGCCCGCGCCCCCGTAGAGCGTGTCGATGCCCGCTCCGCCCTCCAGCGTGTCGTCGCCCGCGCCCCCGTAGAGCGTGTCTGTGCCATCGCCGCCGTAGAGCTGGTCGTTGTCCGCCTCGCCGTAGAGGTTGTCTGAGCCCTCGCCGCCGTAGAGCTGGTCGTTGTCCGCCCCCCCGTAGAGCGTGTCGTCGCCCTCGCCCCCTCGAAGCGTATCTGCGCCCGCAAAGCCCACGAGCAAGTCTGCGTCCGTCCCGCCGTCGAGTTGATCGGCAACAGTGTCGCTACCGAGCGTCAGCTTGCCAAAAGTCGTTAGCGCGTCACCAGAACCATATTGCAGGGCGTAGAGACCCTCCGCATAATTTTTGATCAAAACCGAACCACTGCCTGCCGAGACCCGCAAATCGGCGCCCTCGCGTGCGAAAGTGAAATCACCGAGACTCGTAGCATCTTGGAAGTATAGAACGCCGCCGTCCGTATCGCCTTTGATGCTGTCTGCGCCGTAGTTGCCTGCGAAGACATAGATGTCTGTGCCTGCCTCCCCCCGCAGGATGTCGTTCCCCTCGCCGCCTTCTAGCGTGTCTGCGCCCGCGCCGCCCACGAGCCTGTCTATGCCTGCCAAGCCGTGGAGTGCATCGTCGCCATCCCCACCTTCGATCCTGTTGGCATTTCCGTCGCCTGTCAGCGTGTCTTTGTATCCCGATCCTACAAGGTTTTCGATACTGATTAAGACATCCCCTTCAGCATCGTCTCCGGATCCCCTGCCTGTATTCAAATTGACCGTGACACCCAAATCGTCAGCAACATATCTGTCAGCAACACCAACACCGCCGAAAGATCTTTCGTAGATGGCGGTGTCTGTACCGCTGCCGCCGTGTATGGTGTCTGCGTTTCTGCCGCTTTCGAGCCTGTCGTTCCCCCCCAAGCCCAGAAACAAAGCATCCCGTTGGTCAGCCAGCTGGTGTATCTTTATATTGTCATTGCCACCACTACCGATCACCAGTCTCTTAAGAGATATGTCATTTTCTCCGTAAAACAGTTCGTATTGACGATATCTACTGTTAAATCTATCGATCGTCACGGAGTCGCTACCGACTTCGATGAGTACGTTATTTTGGTTTGTAATTGAGAAACTAAAATCATCGAGACCTGTGGCATCTTTGAATTGCAGATTGCCGTCGCCGCCGCCCACCTCCCTTTCGATGGTGTCTGCGCCGCCGCCGCTCCTGAAGACATAGGTATCCACTCCGTTTCCGCCGTGGAGATTGTCGTTGCCCGCACCGCCGTGGAAGATGTCGTTGCCATCGCCGCCGTAGAGCGTGTCGCCGCCCTCGCCGCCGTAGAGCGTGTCTACATCATCGCCGCCGTAGAGATGGTCGTTGCCCACGCCGCCGTAGAGCGTGTCGCTATCCGCGTCGCCGTAGAGCGTGTCGTCGCCGTCGCCGCCTGCCAGCGTAT
>CAYQFO010000211.1:0-1970 GCA_964416815.1 uncultured Rhodobiaceae bacterium
CCAAGGGTGCGTTTTGCGCGGCGGTAAAAATTTTCATCCCGCCTTGCCATAATAGGCACCGCCCTGCCAGTTCGGGTCGGCCAAAATGGCTTGGCGGCCGACTTCGTGAAAAGCAATATTTTGTGAAGAATGACGCGCCGAGGTGGCAATCGGCACGGCCGCAAAAATACGCTCCCCATGCGCCGCCGCCCATTGCAAAACCTGCATGCCGCCCATCGAGCCGCCAATCGCGCAGAACAGGCTGCCAATGCCCAAATGGTCAAGCAGCAGGTTTTGCGCCCGCACCATATCGGCAATGGTAATCACCGGAAAATCAATGCCATAGACACCGTCCCCGTCCGGCTTTTGACTGGCCGGGCTGGTAGACCCGGCACAACCGCCAATCACATTCTGGCAAATCACAAAATAACGATTAGTGTCCAGCACTTGGTCGGGGCCGACCAAGTGCGCCCACCAGCCCGGTTTGCCGGTATTCGGATTGATGTCGGCAACATGCTGGTCGCCGGTCAGCGCGTGGCACACCAATATGGCATTGGATTTGTCGGCATTGAGCCTGCCGAAAGTGCGATAGGCAATGCTAATGCCGCGCAGGCAACCGCCCCCGTCCAGCGCCAAATTGGCCTTGGGCAGATGCAGGGTTTCGCCTTTATTGGTTGCTGCCTTGCTCACCTAACTTTTCCTTTCACGGGCGGTTGGCCTTATCATAAAAAATCAATCTTTCCTTTGATTTACATCTTATGTGACCTTATGACTAGGCGGAAAGGCAAACGCATGACGCCATCACTAGACACCATACGCGGGCAAATTGACGCGCTTGACGCCAAGCTGCGCGATTTATTGGGCGCCCGCGCCGATTTAATCGCGCAAGTGGCGGCGGCTAAATCCGAAGACGCGCATGGGGCGTCTTTGTCCTTGCGTCCGGCGCGCGAAGCGCAACTCATGCGTGTGCTGGTGGCCTATGCGCATGACAATAATCTGCCAGTGGCGGCGTTGATTGCCGTTTGGCGCGAAATCATCGGCATGGCGATTATCCGGCAAGGCGGGATGAAAATTTTTACCGCCGCGCAAAACGCACCCTTGGCGCGGGACTATTTTGGGGCCGTGCTGGAGGTCACCATTGGTGATGTTAAGCCCAAGGATTTTGATACGACAATGGTTGGTGTTTTGCCGCTTGACGATATTCCGGCCCCCGAAGCTGGCTTGGCCGTATTTGGCCTGCTGCCGCTATTGGGCGTGCCGCAAGCGGTTCTTTATGGAGCTGTGCCGCACGAAGAAATTCAGCAACCGGTCACACTGGTTGGCGGTTCTAAACTTCCCGACAATGCCCATCGGTTGAGCGACAATTTGGCACTGCTTGACGGCGCGGTTGAAGCCCCGGCGGGGTGTATGCGTTTTGGTATATTTGAAGCCCCATTGGAGCATCGCGCAAAATGAGTAAAACAGGTAAAATGCGCAAAATGGGAGGCCCACAGGCCAAGGCCGGTGTGTTGGCAACACCGCTCTATGTCGGCGGGCGTCGTGCTGTAGAAGGTGTACCCAATCCGCACAAATTATCGGCGAATGAAAATCCGCTTGGTGCGTCGCCCAAAGCGTTGGCGGCATTGCACGAGATGGATGACCCTTCACTTTATCCCGATGGCCACGCGACGGCTCTGCGCGATGCGCTGGCCAAGCAATTTGGCTTGAATGGTGACAATATTGTCTGTGGCAATGGGTCGGGCGATTTACTGCATTTACTGGCGCAGGCCTATGTGGGGGCGGGTGATGAGGTGGTGCATACGGCGCATGCTTTTTTGGTTTACGGATTGGCCGCGCGTGCTGCCGGTGGCACGGCTGTTCGTGTGCCGGAAAAAGATTTAACGGCGGATGTGGACGCGCTACTGGCGGCGGTGACAGCGGCCACGAAAATTGTTTTTTTGGCCAATCCGAACAACCCGACCGGTACGATGATTGGCGGCGATGACATTGAG
>CAYQFO010000212.1:0-1967 GCA_964416815.1 uncultured Rhodobiaceae bacterium
GACCCATGCTGCCGGTGATTTGATGGAACTCGCCCACCATCTCTTCAATAATTGTCGCCACTGGTTTAACCGCGTCAATCAGACCCGCCGTTTGACCGGCCAGCCCCACGGCGGCCTCCATATCGCCGCCGAAATAAAGCTCAAGAATGTTTTTGAATGTGTCGGGCGGCATCAGCCCGTCTTCAAAAATCTTGTGCGTGCGCTCGGTTTTCAATGCCCGAATGCACGGAGACGCCTTTTTGTTCAGCACATATGTGCCAGTGGTCGCCGCGTTCACGATGGCGTTTTTATAATTCTCATGCACTGGACTTTCGGCAGCAGACACAAAGCGCGTGCCCATTTGCACCGCCTCGGCCCCGAGCGCGAAAGCCGCCGCCATGCCGCGCCCGTCGCAAATGCCGCCCGCCGCCACCAATGGCACATCAACGGCGGCGCGTATGGCTTGCAGCAGAACCAAGGTTGAGACTTCTTCCGGATTTTTGAAGCCGCCGCCCTCGGCACCTTCAACCACCAGACCGTCCACGCCGGCCTCGACACAGCGAATGGCGGTCTCCCCCGTTGGCACGGCGTGATAGACGATAATGCCTGCTTCTTTCAACGGCCCGACATATTTGCTCGGACTGCCCGCCGAGGTGGTGACAAATTTGACACCGCTCGCGCAGATGAAATTCATCATCGCATCGTCTTTCAAAAACAATATCGGCAGATTGACGCCAAACGGTGCCTTGGTCAGACTGAACATTTTTTCAATTTCGGCTTTGCAGTTTTCGGTCTCGCCGGATGAGGTTTCGATAACGCCCAAGCCTCCCGCTTTGCATACGGCCGACGCCAGTTGCGCGCGGGCAATCCAGCCCATTGGTGCTTGAATAATCGGATATTTGACGCCCGTATGCGCTAGAAAACGATTACCCATGGAAAAACCTCTCCTTCGGCGTGATTAAAAAAGTGCTCTTGTCGTAAATAGAAAGACGCCATAACAGACCAGCCCAGCGGTCGCAAACGGTTTCCAGCCGTGTTTGATGCGCGGCAAAATTTTGACGATAAAGGGGCCTAAAATAACGGCGGCCAGCAAAATCACGATTTGCCCGAATTCGACGCCCAGATTAAAGCCCAGCAGACCGGCCAGAACTTGCTCTTGGGGCAAATCAATGGCACTCAGCAAGCCGCCAAAGCCAAAGCCATGGAACAGGCCGAAAGCAAAGGTTATCACGGCCGCCTTGCGCGACTATCTCAAATGGTTGAAACAACGCGCCGACATCAGCTATGCCAAAGACGCGCCACAATGACCGCAATGATGAGAGTGCTGATTTTTCTGGCCGTTTTTCTTGTCTCACCTGCAACGGCGCATAATAAAAGCCTCAGCTTTTCGCAATGGATGTGGAACGGGCGCACGATTGACGTGAGTTTTACCTTACCGGCGCGTAATATCACCATTTTGCCGAATGCCATACGCGCGCCGACCCTTGCCCAAGCGCTGGGGCCACATCTTGATACGCATATCGGTGCCAAACAGGTTACCTCACCCTGTCGGCAAAAAGCGCCGTTTCGAGAACTACCGGCACAGAAGGGCTATATCAAAATGGCCACCACCTTTGCCTGCCCCAGTAACGCCGACAATCTGACCATTACCATCAACACTCTTTTTGACCTTGCCGGTTCGCATGTGCATTTTGCCCGCGTCATCCGCACCGCAAATGATGTTGGCGGCACGGAATTATTGTTCACGGCCAATCAACGCGAATTTACACTGTCGACCGACCGCGGCGGCGCACTGATTGCGCGTAGCGGATTTTTACAAACACTGAGCAATTATTTCCGCCATGGTGTCACGCATATTTTGTCGGGTATTGACCATCTGGCATTTCTTATGTGTCTGATTTTGCTGGCACCCACATACCGTCGGTTGATTGTATTGGTTTTGTCATCAAGAAGCGCGCGGTAGGCGCGGGCATATTCGGTGCGGTCAA
>CAYQFO010000213.1:0-1939 GCA_964416815.1 uncultured Rhodobiaceae bacterium
TGGTACAGGCAGGGCGTTGGAACATATGAAAACTCTGAAGCACGTTTTGTCAGTCGCCTACTGACACTATCAATTGGGGGGTGCGCAGCGTGGCGGGAATCGGCTCCAGAAGAAGCCCAGTGCGTTTCATCAGCAGCACCGGTCTTTCTGCCATTTGTTTTGCGATTGCCTTATTGCTGTTGTTGACGGTTCCAAATAGCGATCCTCGTCTGGTGCAGGTGCGGCAGAGCGTTTTCGAGTTTGTCATGCCGGTGATTGACGTGATTGGTATACCATTTCAAAAAATTGATGAAATGCGTGCCGAGGCGGGTGACATATTGGTTTTGCGCCAGCGTTTGGTCGAACTGGAAACAGAAAACCGACAACTCAAACATCAGTTGGACGAATTTGAGCGCACCAAATTACTGGTTGGGCAATATCAACAGCTCTTATCGTTACCGCCTGAGCCCGGTCTGCGTATGGCTTCGGGTCGTGTGGTGGCCGATATCAGCAGTCCATTTTCTCATTCTATTTTGGCAAATAGCGGCCGTAATGCCGAAATTATGGAGGGGCAGGCGGTTATGGGTGATGATGGGTTGGTTGGGCGTGTTGTGTCGGTCGGTCCCTCTTCGAGCCGGATATTATTATTGACTGATTTCAGCAGCCGGATTCCTGTGATTGCGTTGGCCAGCGATGTGCGCGGTATTTTAACCGGTCGCAATGAAGCGCGTCCGGTATTGGATTTTCTGCCGCGTGGGAAAGAAATCAAAAGGGATGATTTACTTGTCACCTCCGGCGATGGCGGTGCGATGCCTGTCGGTCTGCCTGTCGGCACGGTGCATTTTGACGATGACAACAAAATGCGTATTGAGTTGCTGGAGGATTTCGGGCGTCTTAAGTATGTGCGCATAGTGCTGAGTGCCGGGGTTGCGGCACCACCGGATAAAGGCACTGGTCGGTTGCCGTATCGAAAGCCAAGACGATGAGTGAATTTGTGTCTTCCATGCGGGCGCCGACTTATGGTGCATTTTGGATTTGCACAGTGGTTGTTTTATTCATGTTGCTTGATTGCGTACCGGGCATTTATGTGACGGCACCGCATATTTCACCGGCTCTTTTTCTTATTCCGGTTTTTTATGCGGCGGTGTTTGCTGAGCGTCCGATGACACCGGTTATTATTTTGTTTCTGGGTCTTTTTAGGGATTTTTTGGCGGCCACGCCGATTGGTTTTTGGGCTTTGGTATTGTGCGGTTTTTATGGGGTCGCCTATATACAAAGGCAGTTTGTCTTAACGGCAGGCGGTCAAAGTGGTTGGCTTGTGTTTGCGACATTATGTCTGGGTATTTTTTGCGTGTCTTATTTGATGGGCTTCTTCGTCGATATGGTGTCGTCACCGGCCTTAGCCAATCTGGGTTCGCTTTTATTAACGGTGTTGGCTTATCCGATTGTCATGGTGTTTTTCAGGTTTAATTTCTCACGTCGGAAGCGGCAGGATTTGCCATGAAAAAACGCCGCTACGAAAGCGATGAAAATGTCTTTTCGCGTCGTAGCTTTGCGATGCTGGGTGTCCAACTCGGTGCCATGGGTGTCTTGTTGGGTCGCCTTTTTCAATTGCAAGTGGCACAGGCTGGTAAATATGAAACACTGGCCGAGGCCAATCGCGTCAATTTGCGTCCGGTGGCGTCCCCGCGTGGGCGCATTCTTGATAGAGCCGGTCGTGTGCTGGCAGGAAATGACCGCAAATTGATGGTCGATTTAGTGCCGGAAGAAACCGATGATTTAGACCAAGTGATTGAAAATTTGGTCGTTTTGCTGGAATTATCGAAAGCGCAGCGACGCCATATTGAGCGTCGCGCCCGCCGCGGGCCGGGCTTTCAGCCGATAACGATTGCCGAGAATGTCGCGTGGAAAAATTTTACACGCCTCAATTTACAATTACCGTTTCTGACCGGTGTTTATC
>CAYQFO010000214.1:0-1938 GCA_964416815.1 uncultured Rhodobiaceae bacterium
ATCAGTAGCAGACGACGGCGATAAGTCGCCCCGCTTGTTCCATATTTTTTGACAAGCGCAAAACGTGTCCGCGTGTCATCGGTGGCCATAAGCGATGTGTCGCTGTCGCTGACAGCTTGCCCGTCAATGGCGGTGGAACTGTCAGTCCAGTCATGCCACATAAAGCCGTGCAAACGTCCACGCCGTTCTTCAAAGAAGCGTTGCAAAACAGCCAGCTCGTCAAGCGGGCGTGGGCCTCCGGCCAATCGGTAATTTCGCCGTGGCGTCGCCCACAGACCGTTACGATATTCAAAGCCGGTTCCATTGGTGACAATATCTGTCGCAAACCCCGCCGCACTAACCGCACCATGCGCTAATGTCTCCGGCAAACTGACAAAATGAAAATCGACGAGCATTGTGAAGCTAATTAAAAATCGTCTGCTTGGTTAAAAACATAGCGCGACAAAAGCTGGCCTAATTGTTCTTGCGAAGGCGACGCAGAAAGGCCGGAAGCAGACGAGGCATCGCCACCCGATGACAAGGCAGTGAATTGTTGTTGAAGTACCAATACGTCAATCAGCAAAGAGCCAAGTTTGTCCAGACGGTCATCAAAATCTGTCAGCTTATCAAGAACAGCCGTCAAATCGTCATTGCTATATTTTTTGTCAGAGCGTGGCAAAGCTTACATCTCCGTTTGAAGTGAGGTCAAATTGCCAACGCATGAGCTCATTTTCAGCCCCCAAATAACGCAAGCGCGTCAGCATGAATAAGCCACTAAAGCGTCCCAAGCCCGGCACCAAAACACGCCCGTCGCAACCGGCACCATCAAGCAAAGCACGCTTGAGAGAATTATTATGTGTGCCACTGACAAAAATACCGTCGCCACGGATAAACAGACTGGCAGCCGTATTTTCTTTCAAAAAGGCCTGCCAGCGTCCGCTTTGGCGCGCCCCGGGCAACCGCAAGGGCTGTTGATTAAATTGCAAATCACGCAGGCTCAGCCCAAGCAGAGGACGATAGGATGCTTGCACATCGTCGCGCAAAGCAAGCTCAACCTCAGTATCATTGTAAACAGTCTTGGTGGGTGTGCTCATATGTGCGTTGCCTTTTGCGTTACAGCCTCAAAACGAACAATCAGACGCCACAGCCGCTCTGTGCCTTGCAGAGCAGCTTCGGCCTGCCGCGTATGAAACGACACCAGATGATAGCCAGTCAGCTCAAGCGGTGTATTGAAGGCATCCATCAAGCCGTCGCTCAAATCGGTGGCATCGGCGACTGCATCCGCACCAGCCCAAATGGTGAAGCTGACATCATGGCGTATCAACTCAATACTGCTTGCGAGTGGGCGGCTCTCCAAACTGTCGAAAGAAAATTGCGGCCAGCCTTTGATGGCATTAGCATGGGTACGGAATTTTCCAGCCAAATTTTGATGCGCATCAATACGCGCAAACATCGCCTGCTGCAAAACAGCACCGGCGGCAATCATGCCGGATTTCCTGCACCGGTGGCGGCGTTTGTGCCGGAAGAAGTTTCTGTATCCGTAACATGCGCCACTGGCACCGCCTCGCGGCATTGGCACACCAACCAGCGTTGCCGTCCGCCAATATCGGTCACATTTTCAATGTTCAAAACCTGCTTATCACTGGCAAACCGATAACCCGGCTTGACCAATGTCGAATGGCGCAACCGCACCTCATAGGTCATTTCGCCGGTCTCGCGGCCTGCCAGTATGGCTAATTGGCCGCGCAAAGGGCGGATGCGTAGCCAGACATCCCCCAGCGCGACCCAACTCTGCCGCCCGTCGAGCAAGCGGGGGCCTTCCAATTTAAATAAATGTTGGCGCATGGATTAAATGCGCACGATGCGATGCGGGTTCAACATATCAAGCACGCGTGGCGGTACCGTCGCCGTTTGCCGATAGGGTGACCAATCATCCAAGTCAAACCAATGCGCCGCCCA
>CAYQFO010000215.1:0-1918 GCA_964416815.1 uncultured Rhodobiaceae bacterium
TGCTTGTCATCCCAATAGGGGCCGCAAAAAGCGCGTTCCGTGCCGGCCTCACGGGTTACGTGATATTGTTCGCTGGTTAATTGCTCGCGCCATTCGGCCTCGGATTTTTTGACGTCCCAATTTTCATCACTCTTTGTCTGCCCCATAGCGGTCTCCTATTCAAACAAAAGAGTGAGGGTTTCACTAATCAGTGCTGGTTGCTCGCTGCCTTCAATTTCAATCTTCACTTCTGAAGTGAATAACATACCCCCGGCTTTCGGGTCGGCAGAAAGCAGCTTGGCGTGTGCGCGGACTTTTGAACCCACCGGCACCATGCCGGTAAAGCGGGTCTTGTTCGCGCCATAGTTAATGCCGCGCGTAACGCTTTTGACGCCGGAAATTTGTCCCGTCAACGCCGGCAACAGCGATAGGGTCAAAAAGCCGTGCGCAATGGTTCCCATGCCGAGCTCCTTTTGAGTACGGTCAGCGTCAAGGTGAATCCATTGATGATCGCCTGTCGCATCGGCAAATTGGTTGATGCGGGGTTGGTCAACTTGAATCCAGTCGCTGACGCCCAGATCTTCGCCGACAGCACCAGCATATTCTTCAAGATTTTCAAACATTCTCATTTTTATCTCCTGTAAGGTTAAACAATTTTTGTTGCTTTATTACCCCAATAACGGTAGCGCACAAGGCGTTTATATAATTTACCAGTTGGGTGGCGCGGTAATTCCTTGTCAAAATCAACCGAGCGCGGGCATTTGATGGCCGACAGATTTTCTTTGCAAAAGCCAATCAATTCTTCGGCCAGCGCATCACCGGCATCCGACCAATTCATCGGTTGCACCACGGCCTTGACTTCCTCGCCGAATTCTTCATTCTGCACGCCGATAACCGCAACATCGGCTATTTTCGGATGGGTAATCAACAGATTTTCGGTTTCTTGGGGATAGATGTTTACCCCGCCGGAAATAATCATAAAGGCCTTGCGGTCGGTGAGATAGAGATAACCCTCGCTATCAAGCCGACCGACATCGCCCAGCGTTGACCAATTCTTATGCGTCGGATGGCGGCTTTCGGCGGTTTTCTTCGAGTCATTATGATATTCGAAAGGGGGAACTTCGTCCGGGCTTTCGAAGAAAATCGCTCCAGAGTCGTCGGTAGGGACTTCATTGCCGTTCTCGTCGCAAATATGAACAATGGCGTTCAGCGCTTTGCCGACCGACCCTTTATGCGCCAGCCATTCTTCCGAATTAAGCTGTGTGAAGCCATTGCCTTCGCTACCAGCATAATATTCGTAAATCACCGGCCCCCACCAGTCAATCATCTGCTCCTTTATAGGAATCGGACAAGGCGCGGCAGCGTGAATGGCAAACTGCATACTGGAAACATCGTATTTCTTCCGCACTTCCTCCGGCAATTTCAGCATACGCACAAACATGGTCGGCACCCATTGGCTATGCGATGCACGATATTTTTCAATCAGCTGCAGAGCTGCTTCAGGGTCAAAATCTTCCATAATAATGCAAGTGCCGCCCGCCATATGCACGGTCATCGTATAGCGCAAGGGGGCGGCGTGATAGAGCGGCGCCGGCGACAGGTAAATTGTGTCGTCGTTCATCCCATAGAGCAAGGTTGCAAGATCATACAGCCCGTCCGATGCATCAATCGGGTCATCAAGCAATGCGCGGCGAATGCCTTTCGGCCGTCCTGTCGTACCGGATGAGTAGAGCATATCTTGCCCCCGCACCTCATCACCCACCGGCTCGGCTGCGTGTGCATCGCGCACTTCAAGATAATTTTCATAGCCGTCAATAGGCACCCCAGTCATAAACAGACCGCCCATATCCGGTAGTATGGTCAGTAATTCTGCGGCGATATTTTTCAGATAGTCAGAGGTGAACCGTAATTTGCAGCCGCAATCGCGCACAATGTAATC
>CAYQFO010000216.1:0-1906 GCA_964416815.1 uncultured Rhodobiaceae bacterium
GCTGGTTGATTTCAAGACCGGCCATCCCCCTGAAGGCGATGTCATTGCGCCCGCCAACTGCGAGGGGGCATACGCGGCGGCCATATTATCGGCTTCGCGCGGTGCCGATTTTTTCAACCAATCGGGCGGGCGGGCAGATGAATTGGCCGCCGACAGCATTGTTTTGTCGCTCTCGCACCGGCCGGGGGCGGTTTTTGTTTCATCGCCAAGCCGCCAAACATCATCATCGCCTTTTTGACCGCCACATACTGTCATTGCCGTATGCAGGTTTTCATACCAGCACCTTTTATCGGGATTTGTGCGTCGGCGTCCCAAATAACCACCCATATAAAGCCGGTCGCAAGCGCGTGTCAGTGCCACATAGAGCAATCGCAAATGCTCAGCTTCCTCGGCGGCCTCGGCCTCGGCACGACGCATCTGCGTATGTCGGTCGCGCAAAGGGTGCCCACCCCGCCAGAGCGGATAACCCTCAGCCACCAAAACCCCACCCGAACGCCCGCCGCCCGGCCCGCGACAAATATCCGGCAAAAACACAATCGGGGCTTCCAAGCCTTTGGCTCCGTGGACGGTCATAATGCGCACCGCACTGTCATGGGTTTCCATATCGCGCTTGATTTCTTGCTCACCAGTGCGCAACCAAGCCAAAAACCCCTGCATGGAGGCCGGGTGCCGATATTCAAACCGCAACGCCAAACGCAGCAATTCGCCCAGCGGGTCATCAATTTCCGTCCCCAACCTGTCGACCAAATATTGCTGCCCCCCTTGTGCGCCCAGTAATTGCGCAAAAAACTCAAATGGCGACAACACATCAACATGGCGACGCACCCATTCAAGCTTGTCGCGTATATCGGCTTGCGCCTTGTGCGCAACGCTCTCCCACAGGCTGCCAGAGCGACCATGCGCCAGCGAAAACAATGTCTCTTCATCCACGCCAATCAACGGGCTTTTGAGCAGGCACGCCAGCGTCAAATCATCTTCAGGGTTCAGAGCAAAATCGGCCGCCGCCAGCACATCCAAAATCACCGGCTGGTCAAGCAATTTCATTCGGTCGGCGCCGGCCAGAGGCACATTGCGGCGTTTCAAGGCACGCATCAGCTCAACCACCAAGCCGCCGCGCTGGCGCACCAGAATGAGAATATCACCAGCGCGTATCGGTGAAGCCGCATCATCCACCCAGTCGGCAATTTTATCGGCAATTCTCACCGCCAAACGCTGCTGCCCCGACAATTCGGTTTCCGGCTCCGGCACATCGCTCGGTTTGCTGCGCTCGCGCGGCGGCAGACCCGGCTCCAAAGGCCATAATTCAACATACCCGCTCACTTCTGCGCGATGCGGGGTGTGTTGCACATCACCGCCCAGCGCGGTTAATTGTGCGCCCGTGTCACCGGTAAAAACCGCATCCACAAACGTCAAAATTTCCGGCGCCGAACGCCGCGACACTTGCATCGGCAGATAATCAATTTGGCCTTTAGCACCGCGCACCAATGTTTCAAACGCACGAAACTGACCGGCAAATTCTTGCGGGTCGGCACCCTGAAAGCTGAATATGGACTGTTTTTCATCACCAACGGCAAATATGGTGCGCGCCGCGCTATGCACCGTCACACCAGCAAAAAACTCTTCGGCCAGTTGGGTAATCACCCGCCATTGCATCGGGCTTGTGTCTTGCGCCTCATCAACCAGAATATGCTCCAGCCCCTCATCAATTTTATAAAGCACCCAAGCCGCCGCATGGTGTCCGCTCAACAAGTGATTGGTGAGGCCAATCAAATCATCATAATCAAGCAGTGCGCGTGCTGTTTTGGCGTCACGATAGGCACGTGCCAAAGCCTGCCCGAACTGCATCAGGCCTCGCGTAAAATTGAAATTATCCAGCGCAAGCAATTGGTTATGCACTGGCATAAAC
>CAYQFO010000217.1:0-1879 GCA_964416815.1 uncultured Rhodobiaceae bacterium
GCATAAAGGCGTTTTTTACATCGGTCAAATTCGGCATAGGCTTGCGCCAATTTCAGGCCGAAAGTGGTTGGTTCGGCATGAATGCCATGGCTACGCCCGATACAGGCCGTCATTTTATGCTCAAAGGCGCGCTTTTTAAGGGCGGTGAGCAAGGCCTCCAAATCGGCCAACAAAATATCGGTGGCGCGCGTCAATTGTACATTGAAACATGTGTCCAAAACATCTGATGAGGTCATGCCTTGATGCACGAAACGTGCTTC
Source organism: uncultured Rhodobiaceae bacterium (assembly GCA_964416815.1). Classification (GTDB taxonomy): domain Bacteria; phylum Pseudomonadota; class Alphaproteobacteria; order RS24; family RS24; genus JBPCVS01. The sequence goes on from CAYQFO010000217.1 coordinate 261, forward strand.
TTCGCCCACATGCTCGGCGAGGCTGGTCAGAAAGGCAATCATATCATGTTTGACTTCGCGCTCGATTTCATCAATACGGTTGACATCAAAATCGCCGTGCACCCGCACCGCTCTGGCGGCTTCGGCAGGCACAATGCCAAGCTCGGCGAGCGCGTCCATCGTGTGGGTTTCTATTTCCAGCCAGATTGAAAAGCGGCTTTCGGGTTTCCAAAGTGCAGTCATTTCAGGGCGTGCGTAACGTGGAATCATAGACACTCTCCTATGTCTTGACTTTAGCAGATAAGCCAGTGAGTCGAAAGGGAACACACATTATTTCCCGTGATAAAGTGCAAAGAACGAAATCAGATAAGCTGCTCGTTCTTAAAACTGAATTCTGCCTTGCGGCCAATAATCAGATGGTCATGTAGGGCGATGTTGAAACCGGCGGCAAGGTCGCGCAATTTATTGGTCATTTCAATGTCGGCCCGCGATGGTGACGGATCACCGCTGGGGTGATTATGCACAAGAATAAGTGCCGAGGCATCGTGCTGTAATGCTTTTTTAATCACCTCGCGGGGATAGACTGGCGTATGGTCAACCGTGCCGACGGCCAGCGTTTCATCAGCGATAATTTGGTTTTGCTTGTCAAGAAACAGCACATGGAATTCTTCAACGCGTTTTTCCGCCATTTTGGTACGACAATAGTGAATTAAATCGTTCCAGCCGGTAAACAGTTTCCGGTGCAATATGCGCGATTGCCCGAAACGCAGCGCGGCTTCTTCAATGGTTTTGAAGTCAAGCACAACCTCCATACCAACGCCTTTAATGGCCAGAAGTTTTTCCGGTGCTGCGGCCATCACGGCGGATAAATCACCAAATGTATCAAGCAGAAGATGTGCCAGTTGCTTCACATCGCGGCGGGGCAGGGAGCGGAACAAAATCAGCTCCAATAATTCATGGTCGGCCACGCTCTTACCGTTACTTTTCAGAAAACGTTGTTTCAGACGCTGGCGATGCCCGGCCCTAAAGTCTTTTGGTTTACTTTTGGGGGGCGGTTGTTTTTGAGGTTTTTCCTCCACTTCACTCCCTATTTGTTGCTTGTCCATTTGTTTTGGTGTGCGGTGTGTCCAGTGCGTTTAATGACTTGGTGAATATCTCGACCCCGTCGGCGGTCACGCCGATTGAGTGTTCATATTGTGCTGACAATGTGCGGTCGCGGGTGACGGCGGTCCAGCCATCGGCGAGAATTTTGACCGCCGGTTTGCCAAGATTAAGCATCGGTTCAATCGTGAAAAACATGCCTTCGCGTAGTGCCATGCCCTTGCCGGGGCGGCCATAGTGCAGAACATTCGGTGCATCATGGAAAACGCGCCCAAGCCCATGGCCACAAAAATCGCGCACAATAGACATACGGTTTGATTCGGCATGGGTTTGGATGGCCGCGCCAATATCTCCCAGTGTTACGCCCGGGCGCACCAATTCAATGCCTGCCATCATGGCTTCATAGGTCGTATCCATCAGCCGGTGTGCTTTTACCGGCACCTCACCCAGAGCAAACATGCGGCTATGGTCGCCGTGCCAACCGTCACGATAAAGCGCCACACCACTGAAAAATACTGGTCAAATCAAATTGCACGATG
>CAYQFO010000218.1:0-1876 GCA_964416815.1 uncultured Rhodobiaceae bacterium
ATATTTCATAAAGTTCTTTATCATCTGGATGAATAACCACCAATATGCTGTCAATCGCCGCATGAGCAAGAAAAGCACGCAAGCCGACGGTCAACACGTTATCATTACTATTGGGCAGGGTACGATATTGTTTCGGCTGCGTGTCGCGACCATCTGCCGTGGCGCGATGACCGCGACCGGCAGCAACAATCAGGGCGCAAGTGATGTTTTGGGTCGCGTTCATGGGAGGCCACTCTAACCTGCCGACCACCGCTTGACTATTAATTTTCGACTTGCTTCAAACTTTCATTGCCTATATTTGAAGCATTCTATAGAAAACGGAGTTTTGCTTAAAAAATGAACATTCCTCTTGCCACTGGTGTCGCTGATGCTTCTGAGCGTATTGTTCTGGATGCCATGCCCCAAGCGGTTTTGGCGGTTGCGCCCAGCCGTCACATTGAGTATGCCAATTTTGCGGCGCAGGAGTTTTTTCAAACTGGCTTGAAGTCTTTGCAAAAATTGACCGTCAGCGAATTGCTGCCCGGCAGTCCGGTGATTGGGTTGATTGAGCGTTGTTTGGCTGAGATGGTCAGCTTCAATGAATATGGTCTTGATTTGCCTTTGCGTCATAGCACCAATACGCGCATGGTGGATTTATACGTGACACCTCTTGGCATGAATGAGGTCAACATGGTGCTGATGGTTATTCAACCGCGTTCCATTGCTGACCATATTGACCGGCAATTGACGCATCGCGGTGCGGCGCGTTCGGTGAGTGGCATGTCGGCAATGCTGGCGCATGAGATTAAAAACCCGCTTTCCGGCATTAAAGGCGCGGCGCAATTATTGGAGGGTGAAATCGACCCGCAAAGCACAGAATTGACACGGCTGATTTGCGACGAAACCGACCGCATTGCCGGTCTGGTTGAACGCTTTGAGCAATTCAGCAACGCCCCAAGCGATATGAATATGCCGGTCAATATCCATGCCGTGCTGGAAAATGTGCGCTTGCTGGCCGCGAACGGCTTTGCCCGCCATGTTCGGTTTGAAGAAATTTACGACCCATCCCTGCCGCCAGTGCGCGGAAATAAGGATATGCTGACGCAAGTGTTTATCAATCTGGTTAAAAATGCTGCCGAGGTTCTGAAAGACCTGAATAAAAACAAGGCCGAAATTAAATTGCAGTCGGCTTTTCGCCCCGGCATCCATCTAACACCCCCCTCAAAACTCAAAGAGCGCGCGCGTCCGCTCAGCCTGCCGCTTGAATTTCGGGTTATTGATAACGGTCCCGGCGTGTCGGAAGATATTAAAGCACACTTATTCGACCCATTTGTGACCACCAAAGCGGGTGGCACTGGCTTGGGGGTGGCATTGGTGGCCAAAATTATCGGCGACCATGGTGGCACGATTGAATGCAACAGTCGCTACGGGCGCACTGAATTTTGCATTCGTCTGCCGATGGTGCATATGGGAGAAGGGCATGAGTAAAGGAACAATTTTGGTTGCCGATGACGATAAGGCCATCCGCACCGTCTTAACACAAGCCTTGTCGCGTGCCGATTATGATGTGCGCACCGGTGGCACAGCCGCGGCTTTGTGGCAATGGGTGAGTAATGGCGAGGGCGATGTGGTGATAACCGACGTTATGATGCCCGACCAAAATGTCTTCGACCTTGTGCCGCGCATTAAGAAATTGCGTCCAGATTTACCGATTATTATCATCAGTGCCAAAAACACACTGACGACGGCGATAACCGCCGCCGAAAAAGGTGCCTTTGATTATCTGGCAAAACCGTTTGATTTGAAAGAATTGACGGCACTGGTCGGGCGGGCGATGACGATGCCTGCGAAAGCATCCACACCGAGCGCGGATGGTGATGAACGTTTGCCGTTGGTC
>CAYQFO010000219.1:0-1849 GCA_964416815.1 uncultured Rhodobiaceae bacterium
GCTAAAAGCAGCCGGTTTTGATACAGCACACGGCTTTGGCTTACGGGCCGTATCGGGCGAGGCCGTCGGCTATGCCCATTCGACCGAATTGAGCGAGGCCGCTCTGAAGCGCGCGCATGCCGGTCTATCGCCAGTATTGAGCGGTCATAGTGGTGAGACGCGCGCCACTCTTGCCGCCCCCTCGTCTCCGGACAAAACCCTTTACATGGACAAAAACCCGCTCGAAGGCGAAGGCTTTACCGACAAGGTAAAGCTGCTGGAAGAAATCAATAGCTATGCGCGTGCCAAAGACAATCGTGTGCGGCAAGTTTCGGTATCCTTGGCGGGCGAATGGCAGGCGGTGTGCATTATCCGCCCTGACAGCGGACCGATTTATGATGTGCGCCCCTTGGTGCGGCTGGATGTGTCGATTGTGGTCGGCGAAGGGGAGCGTCAAGAAAGCGGCCATAGTGGGCGCGGTGGGCGCAGTGACTATACGCAATGGCTGACGGCCGAAAATTGGCAGGCACAAGTGAATAATGCGCTGAAACAAGCGCTGACCAATCTTGACTCCATCCCTGCGCCTGCCGGTGAAATGGATGTGGTTTTGGGCCCCGGTTGGCCGGGCATTTTGCTGCACGAGGCGGTTGGCCACGGATTGGAAGGCGATTTTAATCGCAAGAAAACCTCGGCTTTTTCCGACCGCATCGGCGAGCGGGTCGCAAGCGACGGCGTCACGGTCATTGATGACGGCACCATCGCCAACCGGCGCGGCTCGCTGACCATTGACGATGAAGGCACGCCTACCGAAAAAACCGTGCTGATTGAAGACGGCATTTTAACCGGCTATATGCAAGACCGTATGAATGCCCGCCTGATGGGTATGGTGCCGACCGGCAATGGGCGGCGCGAAAGTTTTTCCTGCCAACCAATGCCGCGTATGACCAACACATTTATGCTCGGCGGCACAATGGAGCCACAAGAGATTTTGGGCAGTGTTAAAAACGGCATTTACGCCACCTCTTTCGGTGGCGGGCAGGTTGATATTACCTCCGGCAAATTCGTGTTTTCATGCACCGAAGCCTATGAAATTAAAAACGGCAAGCTCGGGGCACCCTTGAAAGGCGCAACACTGATAGGTAGCGGGCCGGAAACCATGCAGCGCATCACCATGATCGGCAATGATATGGCGATGGACGAAGGCATCGGCACATGCGGCAAAGCCGGTCAAGGGGTGCCGGTCGGCGTCGGCCAACCAACCCTGAGGCTGGAAGGCATCACCGTCGGCGGCACTGGCTAATCCGGCACTCTATTTGCGGTCACCTTGGGGGCCGCCTCGTCAATTCAGCATTGAGGTAACCACCAAGCCAATTATGGCCAAGCCGAAACCGGTAACCCATTTGATGAGCCGTGATTCAACCATTGCAATGTCTTGTTTGGTGGCGGCGCGGAGTTCTGCAATATCTTGTTTGGTGGCGGCGCGGAGTTCTGCAATATCTTGTTGGGTGGCGGCGCGGAGTTCTGCAATATCTTGTTGGGTGGCGGCGCGGAGTTCTGCAATATCTTGTTTGGTGGCGAGATTTGAATTGACGAGTTCCACCTGCACTGAAACAACAGCTTCAGCTTGTTTTTCAGGCATGCCGCTTTCCACCAGCTTTTTGATGGTCGCATGGGTATCGAAAGTTATAGCGTCACTCATGGGCAGATTATAAGGCATGGGGCAGATAGAGGCAACTTACGATTGCCGCTCAAAAAACCGCCATTATGTTTACGCTATCGATTCTTTATATGAGCGCCGCCTCGCTAAAGACGGGGCGCACATCGCCACCCCATTTCCCCTTAAATTTGGCAATCAGACGGTCGGCCGAAC
>CAYQFO010000220.1:0-1796 GCA_964416815.1 uncultured Rhodobiaceae bacterium
ACGGCGCAGATATCATCCGAGGTGATACCGACGGAGGCGAACTCCGCTTCGACGATGCAACAGCTTTCGGCGATTTCGAATTCTCGCGCACCGACAACGATGCGATCATCACCCTCGGCAGCGATTCCGTTACCATCAAGGATTTCGCCAACGGCAACTACAGATTGCATCACGGCGAAAACAACATCCCGCTGGGTAGACTCTCGATGACGACGAGCGAGGGCGGAACGATCAGGGCGACCATCGACGGTATGCAAGACTTGATCATCGGATCGAGTGGAGCCGACATCTTCTACGGTGAGGACGGCAACGACGTTCTCCGTGGCGGTGGGAACGACGACCAGCTCTACGGCGGGGAAGGCACAGACATCCTCTACGGCGGCGCAGGAGATGACATCCTCACAGGAGGGGCATCGACCGACACGCTCGACGGCGGTACAGGCGCAGACACCTATGTCTTTCAGGAAGCGCACGGATCAGATTTCGTGCGAGGCGACGGCGAGGATGGAGCAGGGACAGTCAACAAACTCTACTTCAGAAACATCGCAGATCTCAGCGATTTCTCCTTCTCGCGCTCCGCTAACGGCAATGTGGTCATTAGATTCGCGGGCGGTTTCGTCGAGATTCTCTCCGATTCCTACGACGACGGGCGCTACAGCATGCACTACGGCTCCGAAGACAAGGCAGCAGGAAGGCTTTCGTTGGCTGCAACCACAGGCGGAACGATCTCGGCAGAGGACGACCGCGAGCAAGATTGGCTGATCGGATCGACAGGCGCAGACACCCTGCAAGGGCAGGGCGGCGACGATACCCTCCAAGGAGGCGCGGGCGCTGATACCTATGTCTTCTACAATGGCGACGGTGCGGATACCATCCGCGGCGACGAGGACGGCGGCAAACTCACCTTCAAAGATGCGACAGGCGTCAGGTCTTTCTACTTCACGCGCACGGACAACGGCGATGTGGTCATCACCGTAGGCAGCGACTCCGTGACGATCGTGGCGGACGCATACGCGGAGGATCGCTACAGCATACACTACGGCACGAGCGACTCGGAACTGGAGGGGTTGCGGCTCGGCACCGCCGAAGACGACAGGCTTGCAAGCAGCGAGAACAAAGACATCCTCGTCGGCGGAGCGGGCGCGGACACCTATGTCTTTGAAGGGCTCTATGGCGATGAGAACTTTATCCAAGGCGATGAGCACGACGCGCCAGGGGTGGTGAACAAGCTTGTCTTTACGGATGCAATCGTAGGACTTCTCTCCATCGTGCGCGAGCTCGACGGCGATGTCAGAATCAGTACGGGAGAAGGACTCGGCGTGACGATTGCCGCCGATTCTTACGCGGAAGGGCGCTATCAGATATTCTACGGCACGGGCGACACGCCCTTAGGCACGCTCGCTTTTCCCTCCGCCGACAACGACGGGGTTGTGACAGGCACGGCGGAGAACGACTTCCTCTTGGGCTTGGCGGGCGATCAGACCTATCGTGGGCTTGCCGGCGACGATCATCTCTACGGCGGTGAAGGTATCGATACCATCGAAGGCGGCGAAGGGCAGGACACGCTCGACGGCGGCACAGGCGCAGACATCCTCGAAGGCGGAGAGGACGACGACACGTTGTTCGGAGGCGCAGGAACAGACAGCTACATTTTCAACAGCGGCGACGGTACGGATTACATCCTCGAAATACAAGGGATAAGCAATCTCTATTTTAAAGACATCGACGAGGACGATATTGACGGATTCTCCTTTACCCAAACCTCCGTCGACTCGATGGAACTGGAGACGCTCCGT
>CAYQFO010000221.1:0-1758 GCA_964416815.1 uncultured Rhodobiaceae bacterium
AATTTGCTGCATATGTGGAAATTCACCTAGCACACGTCCCAATTGCGCCCAGTTGCGGCGCAAAATATCTTTACGTTCGGTCGGCGACAAATAGGGGAGTGCCATTTTTATATTGGCTTCAGAAATTTTGCGCTCGGGAAGAATTCTACCGACAAGGCGTCCCAATAGACTGCCCAAATAAGAACCGACGCGCAATCCGACCAGCTTGTAGATTGCAAGAAAAAAACGGGCAATCAGTGTTTCAAGGTAATAGCGTATGTGCATGGCCGGGTTCCAGATTTGGTTTGCCACTTTACCTTGCCATAAAAGGAAGTCTAGGCTTGAAAAAGAGGGCGGCGTATCGGTGCCTAAATTAACAGACGCGGGGCAGGCGATAATCAATCCGGTGGCTGCCATTGCGCTTGAAATCTGCGGCGAATTTGGCGATATAGGGGACGGATTTATAGGAGCTTGGGATGGGAGCGCATGCGCGTATTTATCAGCCGTCAAAAACGGCCATGTCATCGGGGATGGCGCGTGCCGGTCATTGGGTATTGGAATATATTTCCGACAGTGGGCGGCGTAAAGACCCGTTGACAGGCTGGAACAGTGTTGATGAAACACAAACTCAGGTAAAGCTGAAATTTGATAGGCTGGAAGAGGCAGAGGCTTATGCCATCGCCCACGGCATTGCCGCCCGCATTGACCGCCCGCGCGTTAAAAAACCAGTGATGAAGGCCTATGCGGATAATTTCCGGCATGACAGATTTGGCCCATGGTCGCATTGAGAAGAAAACCCACCGGCCCCGTAGCTCAACTGGATAGAGCGCGAGACTTCTAATCTTGAGGTTGTAGGTTCAAGTCCTACCGGGGTCGCCAATTTTTTGGGTTTGCTTTATTGTCGAAACCGGTAACATGAAAACATGACGATTTTACCAGCTTCAACCAATCATGCCTATCGCGGTCATATTGCCGCCGCATATATTATTGGCCTGTTGTCTCTTTTGATAGTGGTTCCCGGCGGCATTCATTATTTCTTGCCCTATGGCGGGGCGGGGACGATTGCCGGACGCGCAATGGACGACAAAGCACCCCTCATCATCGGCTTGTTCGCTTGGGCCGGAGCTACGCAAATCGTGTGGGGTCTGACGCTACTGGCCGTGGCCACGCGTTACCGTAATTTTCTGCCCGCCGCCGCCAGCCTGCTATTGCTGGAACGCGGATTGATGGCTTTCGCGGCGTGGGTGTTCAAAGCAACCGATGCGCCAAAGCCACCGGGGGCTTATGGTATGTTGATATTTTTACCGTTAATAATACTGGCACTCTATCTGTCATGGCCACGCCGAACAGATTAGAGTCTAAAAAAAGAGACAAGCAAAACTATTCCCCGACAGAAGCTGCCGGGGAATGACACTATATTCAACAACCCCTTACGTTGGGAGACGTGGTTTTATCTGGCAAAAAAGCCTTTAATGCCAAGCCAGAGATTGCCGAGAAAGCAGACACCACCATCGGCAGATTCGCTGCCTTTGACTTCAAAAATTTTGCCGCCTTCGCCTGCACCTTGTGCGGCATCCCGACGCACCACACTACCGCCTCGGGCAATCACAAAATTGTCCTTGGTAATCACCGGTGCGACCATGGCATACATCGTGCCATCAGCCAGCTTTAGGGCTTTGGGCGCCAGATGTTCGCCACCATCAACGTTCAGCACAGAGCTGGCATCAATCGCGCTTGAATCAATAATTTGTCCACCCAATTCTCCACGCAGTGGAGTGG
>CAYQFO010000222.1:0-1721 GCA_964416815.1 uncultured Rhodobiaceae bacterium
CATCCGAAGCAATACCTACGTAGGCGAAGGGGTCTTCAATTTCGTAGGAGTAGGAGGCGATATCGACGGCGGCGTTCTGCACTTCAAAGACGAAGCAAGCCGCGGCGCTTTGTTCTTCCGCCTTGAAGGCGACGACTTGATCGTTACTCTCGGCGGAAACTCCGTTACCGTCAGAAACTACGACAGAGACGACTACACCTTCTCCTTCGGAGCAGAAAACACGCAGCGCAGCAAATTGACATTTGGCACCGCTGCTGACAATACGCTCACAGGTACGGGCGAGGCAGACTTGATCTTGGGCTTGGCAGGAAACGACAATATCCAAGGGCAAGGGGGAGGCGATACGCTCTACGGCAATGTAGGCAGAGACACGCTCAGTGGCGGCGACGGCGACGATGCACTCATCGGCGGGTTGGGCAACGACATCCTCATCGGCGGCACAGGCGCAGACATCTATACCTTCGCAGGCAACTACGGCGCAGACACCATCCGAGGCGATGCGGACGGCGGCATCCTACAATTCCAAGACGCTACAAGGCTCAGCGACCTCACTATCTTTCGCAACGGCAACGAATTGCGAATCGAGACTGACAGAGGCTCCGTCGACATCGAAGGCTACGCGGAAGGTCTCTACACCCTGCAATACGGCTCCGGTAGCGCACTGACGACTTTGGGCACACTGACGCGCGGCACGGATAGTGTCGATCAGATCACAGGCACGGGTGAGGCAGACTTGATCTTTGGCTTTGCGGGCGCAGATACGCTCAACGGCAACGCGGGCGACGACAATCTCTACGGCGGTGCGGGAGGCGATCTGCTTCAAAGCGGCGTGGGCAACGACAACCTCTACGGCGGGGCGGACAACGACATCCTTCGAGGCGGCGACGGCGACGACAATCTCTACGGCGGCGGGGGCGACGACACGCTGCGGGGCGGAGATGGCGCCGACACCTTCTACGAATACACCGGCAGCGATACGCTCACTTACGAAACCTCCGATGCAAAGGTCAAAATCAACCTCTTCGCCAACAGATTCTCAGGCGGGCATGCTGCGGGCGACACGATCGCGGAAACGTCTCGTGGCAAGATCGAGAACCTCAAAGGCTCGGATCACGACGATACGCTCATCGGCGACGGGCAAGGCAACAGATTGGAAGGCGGCGACGGCGCAGATACGCTCCAAGGCAATGCGGGCAACGACATCCTCATCGGCGGGGTGGGCGCAGATATCTATGTCTTCGCAGGCAACTACGGCGCAGACACCATTGGTGAGACGGATGCAAACGGTGTGGTGCAAAGCGATACGGACGGCGGCGTTCTGCAATTCCTCGGTGCGACAGAGTTCGATGATTTCTCCTTTGTGCGCGAAGGAAGCGATTTGCGGATCGCGGTCGGCAGAGGCTCGGTTCTGATCAAAGGTTACGAGCAGGGTCTCTTCGCTCTGCAATATGGTTCTGGTGACGCACTGACGAATTTTGGCAAGCTGGTGCTCGGCACCACGGGCGACGACGATCCGCTCACAGGCACGGGTGTGGCAGACTTGATCGTGGGCTTTGCCGGCGCAGACACGCTTCAAGGCGGTGTGGGCGAAGACACCTATGTATTCCAAGGCAACTACGGCGCAGACACCATCCAAGGCGATACGGACGGCGGCATTCTACAATTCAAAGATGCCACAAGGCTTGGCGATTTCACTTTCACACGCGTTGGCGGCAATCTGC
>CAYQFO010000223.1:0-1692 GCA_964416815.1 uncultured Rhodobiaceae bacterium
GTGGAAGCCATCGCCTCTCAATGCGGAACCCAACCTGCCGGGTTGGAACAGCAAATGGGGGCGCGGGCGACCGGGTTGGCATATTGAATGCTCGGCAATGATTAAAAAACATTTGGGCGAGACAATTGATATTCACGGCGGCGGTGCCGATTTGCAGTTTCCTCATCATGAAAATGAAAGCGCGCAAAGCCGTTGTGCGCATGGGGTGGCGTTGGCTCGCTTCTGGCTACATAATGGGATGCTCGTCATGGCGGGCGAAAAAATGTCGAAATCACTGGGCAATGTCACGCTGGTGGAGGATTTGCTTGCCGATTGGCCGGGCGAAGCGATAAGGTTGGCTCTCTTGCAGGGGCATTATCGCCAGAGGCTTGATTTCACGCCAGAATTATTGACGCAATCGGCGAAAAATCTTGACCGACTATATGGCGCATTGCGCGATGCAAGCGGCATTGAGGCAGCGCAAATGGCCGCGTCCAATCCTTTACTCGGTGCGTTTACCGCCGCGCTGGCCGACGACCTCAACACGGCTCAAGCGTTGGCTGAACTTTTTGTGCTGGCGAAAACTGTCGCCACGCCACAAGGCAAGGGGGCATTGCTGGCGGCAGGTCGGCTGATGGGTTTGTTGCAACAAAACCCAAAAGACTGGTTTGCAAGCCGTGCCGGAGATGCCCGCGCGATTGACGAAGCGGCGGTTGAGGCATTGATAGAGCAGCGCACGACAGCCCGCGCCGCCAAAGACTACGCCGCCGCCGATGCTGCCCGCGACAAATTGGCGGCCATGGGCGTGGCGATTGAAGACACGCCGGAGGGTACAATCTGGCGTCTCGCAAACTAGCCCGCAAAGGCCTATGGTAGGGGCATGATGGACGATATTTATAATAAGCGCATTTTGGAATTGGCCGGGCATATTTGCGCGATTGGTCATCTTGATGCGCCGCAGGCGACCGCCGATGCGGTGTCGCGTCTGTGCGGCTCGAAAGTGCATGTGGAGGTGTCGCTGGGTGCGGACGGTCGGGTTTGCGATTTTGCCCATATTGTTGAGGCTTGTGCGTTGGGGCAAGCCTCAAGCTCGGTGATGGCGCGCGAGATTGTCGGCAGCACGGCGGCAGAATTGCGGGCGGTGGGCAAGCAAATGCGTGCCATGCTGAAACAGGGTGAGCCGCCGCCACAAAATTCTGCACGGGGCGGCAAATGGGGCGACCTCGAAGTGCTGGCACCAGTGCGCGATTTCCCCAACCGCCACGCCTCAACCTTACTCACCTTTGACGCGGTGGAGGATTGTTTGAAGCAGCTGGGGGGGTAGGGGTTACAGAAGGATGCCTTCTGCATATAAACGTTTGTTATTAGATTGAATTTCGAATTTGAGACTACAAACCAGACCAGCTAAGTCCACTAATTTAAAACGGACAGGAATATAACCATTGTTACCTCTTGGTGGGTTCATTTCGAAGGCTAGCAATAGATGACGCGCATTTTGCGTCACCTTAAAATCGTCTGATGGCGACAGATAGAATGACCTAAAGCTGGTATCTATGTTTTTAAGACTATATGTTTTGGCCTCCAAATAAGTTGGCCGCTTATGGGAATCCCAAATTAAAATATCAGGATATCCGGTTGTTTTTGCTTTTCCTGACGCCGTGGCGGGTCTTTCGGCCTTCAGATTTGAATTGGAGTTATTGATTGCATCAATAA
>CAYQFO010000224.1:0-1691 GCA_964416815.1 uncultured Rhodobiaceae bacterium
GCTTGGCGCCGAGCGTCTGCTGACCGGACCGGAAGCAGGCATTACCCGCGACAGCATTTCGGTTGATTGGATATGGCGGCATAAAAATGCGCCCAATGGCGCACGTCCGGTGACATTGTGGGATACGGCAGGGATACGCCGCAAAGCACGGGTGAAGGGAAAGCTGGAAAAGCTGTCGGTTGCTGACGGTTTGCGCGCCGTGCGTTTCGCCGAAGTGGTGGTGTTGTTGATTGATGGCGCAAATGCGCTTGACAAGCATTTCGACAAGCAGGATGCACAACTGGCTGATTTGGTCGAAAGTGAGGCGCGTGCGCTTGTTATTGGCGTCAACAAATGGGATTTGCAGCTGAACCGTGATGACATACGCCGCGTGATTGACGACACAATGGGACACGCTTTGTCACGCTTGCGTGGTGTGCCGGTCGTCATGCTGTCAGGAATGACGGGCAAGGGTGTGGATAAATTGATGCCTGCCGTGCAGAAGCAATATGAGATATGGAATACGCGCATCGCGACGGCGAAGCTGAATAAATGGCTGATGGCCGTGACCGAGCGCCATCCACCACCGGCTGATAAGGGGCGTCCGGTGCGGTTGCGCTATATCACGCAGGCCAAATCGCGCCCACCGACTTTTGTTATCTTTTCCAGCCGTGGTCACGCTGTACCGGAGAGCTATCAACGCTATTTGGTTAATAATTTGCGCGAAAGCTTTAATTTGGACGGGGTGCCACTTAGAATATTTGTCCGCACGGGTAAAAACCATTATGCTAAATAGGTGATTGTCTCCAATAAAAAAAATAAGGAGCAAGAATGTATTATTCGTATCATTTCTATAGTGAGGTCGGTGCGCTGGTGCGCACCGGGTTTACCAGTGATGTTCGTCTGCGGCGGCGTAAATTGCAACGCCATTGGCCGGGCGGTTATCTGCGTGTTGAATGTGAATTTGACAGTTGGATGGATGCGCTGGATTGGGAAAATCGTATGCGCCGCTCCGGCTATCCAACTGAAACGCCGCACAATCCCGTAAGCCCTAAGGGTCGCGAGCGTGTGGACGGGCGACGATAAATTCAATCGCCATGTCTCGTATCAGATTGGGTGTTTGGCCTCAATAATTTCGCCCGTTCGGGTTTCTTCTGCCGACAGCAATTGAAGAAAAAGGGGGGCAATATCGCTCGGGGTGGGCAATGTGGTCGGGTCTTCGCCGGGCATGGCCTTGGCGCGCATAGCGGTGCGCACCGGCCCCGGCGACAGTAAATTGACGCGTAGCGCGTCATTGGCGTGTTCATTGGCCCATGTTTGCACCAGTGCATTGAGCGCGGCTTTGGAGACGGCATAGGAAGACCAAAACGGTTTGGCCTTGTGCGCCGCACCGGATGTGACAAAGACAGCGCGCGGTGCCGGTGCCCGCATTAATAATGGCTCCATGGCGCGAATGAGATACGCATTGGCAGTGACATTAATGGCCATGGTTTGCTCAAACTCTGTAGGTGAGACATGCGCCACCAGTGTCAGCGTTCCCAACACACCGGCATTGCCGACCAATATATCAAGCTGCTTCCACCGCTTGCCCAACGCAGTGCCAAGTCGCTCAATGGCTTCAAAATCAGCTAAATCCATCGGTATACCGGTGGCTTGCCCACCAGCTTTGGTGATGGCATCATAGAGTTCTTCCAATGCGCCTTGTGTGCGTC
>CAYQFO010000225.1:0-1683 GCA_964416815.1 uncultured Rhodobiaceae bacterium
AATGCTGTAAGTGGTGGCGATTTATCTTTCGAAATTGAAGGCAACGATTTGCTCGTCACTTCCGACGAGAACTCCGTTACCGTCAAAGACTACGATAGGGACGACTACACCTTTTACGGTAGCGAAGACAGGCTTTTGGGCAAGCTGACGCTCGGCACGGACGGCGACGACGATCCGCTCACAGGCACGGCAGAGGCCGACTTGCTCTTGGGTTTGACGGGCGCAGATACGATCAACGGCGCTGCGGGCGACGACACGCTCGTAGGCGGCGCGGGTAGCGACATTCTTCAAGGCGGCGAGGGAACAGATACCTATGTCTTTCAAGGCGACTATGGTGTGGACATCATACGAGGCGATACGGACGGTGGCGTTCTACAATTCAAAGATGTGACAGATGACAACCCTTTGTCCTTCCGAACGGATGGCCAGAATCTGATCGTCTCCTTGGGTGAGAACTCCGTTACTATCGAAGGGTACAATCAGGACTTCTACAGATTTTTCGGCAGCGACAACACGTTGCTTGCCAAACCGAACTACGGCGCCATTGGCGATGATGATCTCACAGGCACGGCAGAGGCAGATTCACTCTACGGCTTTGCGGGCGACGATACGATCCAAGGACTTGCAGGCGACGACAGCCTCTATGGTGGTGCGGGCGACGATACGCTGGAGGGGGGGGATGGAGACGACACCTTCTACGAACACTCCGGCATCGATACACTCTCCTACGAAACCTCTGGGGCTGGGGTTAGTGTCAACCTCTTCGCCAACAGATTCTCAGGCGGGCATGCTGATGGCGACAGGGTCGCAGAGGCATCTCGTGGCAGCTTCGAGAACCTCAAGGGCTCTGCTCACGACGACACGCTCATCGGCGACGGGCAAGGCAACAGATTGGAAGGTTTGGGGGGTGCAGACACGCTTCGCGGCAATGCGGGCGACGACATTCTCATCGGCGGGGCAGGCGCAGACATCTATGTCTTCGCAGGCAACTACGGCGCAGACACCATCGGCGAGACGGATGCAAACGGCGTGGTGCAAAGCGATGCGGACGGCGGCATTCTACAATTCCAAAGCGCGACAGCTCTCCGTGATTTCGCCTTTGCGCGCGAAGGAGATGATTTGCGGATCTCGGTCGGCAGAGGCTCGGTTTTGATCAAAGGTTATGAGGAGGGTCTCTACACCCTGCAATACGGTTCTGGTAGCGCCCTGACGACTTTGGGCAAGCTGACGCGTGGCACGGATGGCGACGACAAGGACAACACGGAGACTAGTGGCGTTACGCTCACAGGTACGACGGATGCCGACTTGATTTTCGGCTTTGCGGGCGACGACACGCTTCAAGGACTTGCAGGCGCGGACAGCCTCTACGGCGGTGCGGACGACGATACGCTTCAAGGTGGTGACGGCGACGATACGCTCTACGGCGGCGGAGGCGACGACACGCTGGAGGGCGGCGATGGCGGCGACATCTTCTACGAACACACCGGCATCGATACCCTCTCTTACGAAACCTCTGGGGCTGGGGTTACAGTCAACCTCTTCGCCAACAGATTCTCAGGCGGGCATGCTGCAGGCGACAAGATTGCGGAAGCATCTCGTGGCAAGATCGAGAACCTCAAGGGTTCTGGTCACGCCGACACGCTCTACGGCGACGGGCAAGCCAACAGATTGGAAGGCGGCGAC
>CAYQFO010000226.1:0-1659 GCA_964416815.1 uncultured Rhodobiaceae bacterium
GGCGGCGCGCGTGGCACCACCACAAGTCAAATGCGCCGCCGGTTTCAAGTCGGTTTCTGGCACCAACCGCTTGACGCAAGCATGTGTGCGCGCACGCGTCGACCCACCCGCGCCATAAGTGACCGACACGAAATCCGGCTCAATCACCGCCAGACGCTCAACCGCATGCCATAACTTTGCTTCGGCTTCCGGTGTTTTAGGTGGAAAAAATTCAAAAGAAAGTTCACTCATGCGACCTTGCCTTTCTGCTCACCTTTTTTGGCGGCCATCCATGTGGCCACAACAAGTTCATCATCTTTGGCCGGAAGCGACCCGCCCGCACAATAGGTTAGCCCGGCGTGTTGCAGCCAGCGCCTTACCTCGCCATCGCCAAAGCCAAGCCGACGATGGGCATGCGACAAGCGTAGGCTTTCCATTTCATGGGGTGCAAAATCGGCAATCACGGCGCGTCCACCGGGGCGCAACAGTCGCGCTGCTTCGACAATGGTCGCCTGCGGGTCATCAAGAAAATGCAACACTTGGTGCAGCACGACAATATCAGCGACATTGTCTTCCAGTGGAACATTGGCGCAATCACCCTGCCGCACCTGACAATGATGCGCCCCAATCTGGTCAAGCTTGGCACGCGCCAGAGCCAGCATATCGGGGCTGATGTCAAAGCCGATGGCGCTTACCGCACGGCCACCAAATAATTCCAACATCCGCCCGGTGCCGGTTCCCAAATCAACCATCAAATCAAGCGTGTCGTCACCAATCATGGCGGCCAGACGTTTCTCGACAATCGCTTCCGGCACATGACAGGTGCGCAAGGCGTCCCAGTCGGCCGCCTTGGCGCGAAAATAAGCCTGCGCCCGTGCCGCCCGCTCGCTACGCACCTGCCTCAGACGCTCGCGGTCGCGTTGCAAGGTCAAGTCATTCTGCGGCAACATCGCGACAAGCTGTGGCAGAAATTTCGTCAAACTACCTTTGTCGTTGAACCGATAAAACACCCAACTTCCCTCTGGATGGCGTTGCACCAGACCGGCATCAGCCAACAGTTTCAAATGACGCGAAATGCGCGGCTGACTTTGCAGCAAAACTTGCGTCAATTCGGACACGGTCATCTCCCCCACCGACAATATCGCCAGAATACGAAGGCGAGTCGGCTCACCGGCCGCCCGCAGGGCATTGAGAACATTTTCCATCCTAAAGATAATATATAAATATATCTTTATGTGTCAAGAAAAACTTATACGTTAAAAAAAACACCAATTTTGTTTTGCAATAGCCCCAGATTCGCTTACCTTGCCGATAAAATTTCACTTGGTTCAAGCCATCTTATGTTGTTACGCCACCGCTTCATCTCTCTTGTCGTTCTTTCTGCCCTGCTGACCGGCTGCGGCGGTGGACAGCAGATTGATACGTATCCGGATAATGACAATGACCCATTTGAAAGTTTCAACCGGGTCATGTTCACGTCTTATTTGCGAACCGACAAATATGTCATCAAACCAGCCGCCGAGGCCTATCTCTATGTGCCGGAACTGGCACGGGTCGGTATTCGTAATTTTCTGCGCAATCTCAGCTCCCCGATTACACTGACCAATGACTTGCTACAGGCCGAGTTTGGTCGCGCCAGCATAACAACAGCAAGATTGGCGATTAACTCCACTTTAGGCC
>CAYQFO010000227.1:0-1642 GCA_964416815.1 uncultured Rhodobiaceae bacterium
GAGATAGGGTGTGCCAGCAGCAAATTCACCGCCGCATGTGTCAATCTGGCGAAAGTGTGGGCGCACTTTGAGGGCATGGCGGGCATGACGCACGGCTTCTTCGTCTGTGCTGGTCAACTCTGCAATGCGGGCATCTGAAAAGCCCATCGCCTTGACCTGCCGCATGGCGTCGCTTGCGTCGGGCACCCCGTTTTCGCTCAGGCGGTTTTCCATATCGACAATGTTTTGCAGCTGCTCAACAAACCATGGGTCGAAATGCGACAGGCGAGACACTTTTGTTGCATCCATGCCTTGACGCAAAGCGTGTGCTGCCATCAGCAGGCGGTCGGGCGTGGCGGTGGCCAGTGCGGCGCACAGGGCAGACGCCCCCTCTGGCGTGGCCAGCGTGGCGGCATCCTTCGGTGGATTAAGGCCGGTTAGGCCGGTCTCCAGTGAGCGCAGGGCTTTTTGCAGGCTCTCTTGGAAATTGCGCCCAATCGCCATCGCCTCACCGACCGATTTCATCGCCGTGGTGAGAAGTGGGTCGGCGCCGGGGAATTTCTCAAACGCAAAGCGCGGGATTTTTGTCACGACATAATCAATCGTCGGCTCAAAACTGGCGGGTGTGGTGCTGGTAATATCGTTTGTTAATTCGTCCAGCGTGTAGCCGACAGCCAGCTTGGCGGCGATTTTGGCAATCGGGAATCCGGTGGCTTTCGAGGCCAGCGCCGAAGAGCGCGACACGCGCGGGTTCATTTCAATCACTAGCAGCCGCCCGTCAGCCGGATTGACGGCAAATTGCACATTGGAGCCGCCGGTTTCGATACCAATCTCGCGTAGCACGGCAATGGCGGCATTACGCATTCTCTGATATTCGCGGTCGGTGAGCGTCAAGGCCGGGGCGACGGTGATGCTGTCGCCGGTATGCACGCCCATCGGGTCAAGATTTTCAATCGAGCAAATAATGATGCAATTATCGGCCTTGTCGCGCACGACTTCCATTTCATATTCTTTCCAGCCCAGCACGCTTTCTTCTATCAGCACTTCGGTTGCGGGCGAGGCATCTAGCCCGCCGGTGACAATTTTCTCAAACGCCTCGCGATTATAGGCAATGCCGCCGCCGATGCCGCCAAGCGTGAAAGAGGGGCGGATAATCGCCGGCAAGCCGGTCGTCTCCAACGCCGCCAGTGCTTCTTGCATCGAATGGGCAATGGTTGAGCGCGGGCTTTGCAGCCCTATCTTGTCCATCGCCTCGCGGAACAATTGCCGGTTCTCGGCCTTCTGGATGGCCTCAAAGTCGGCCCCAATCAGTTGCACGCCGAATTTCTCCAACGTGCCGTTTTCAGCCAGCGCAATCGCGGTGTTCAATGCCGTTTGCCCGCCCATAGTCGGGAGGATGGCATCGGGGCGTTCTTTTTCAATAATCTGCGCCACCAAGTGCGGCGTGATTGGCTCAATATAAGTGGCATCGGCGAGTTCGGGGTCGGTCATAATGGTGGCCGGATTGGAATTGACCAGAATGACGCGATAGCCCTCTTCTTTCAGTGCTTTGCAGGCCTGCGTGCCGGAATAGTCGAACTCACACGCCTGCCCGATAACAATCGGCCCGGCGCCGATAATAAGTATGCTCGATATGTCGGTGCGTTTGGGCATTAGAGTCCTA
>CAYQFO010000228.1:0-1360 GCA_964416815.1 uncultured Rhodobiaceae bacterium
GGATGCCGCGATAGCGAACGCGCACCTTATGGGCTAAAACGGTGACCACAAAATTGACTTGTAACGGGTCTTGTTTATCGCGCTGCACACTGCCTTGTTTGACCAATCCCCCGACCCGCAAAGCCTGCCCGATGGCCGCCGGTTTGACCGCCAATTCACTGGGAGATCGAAAAAAGACGATATTGTCTTCCAGTGCCGTCAGCACCAAAATAACCGCCAGAGCCAGAAACCCAAGCCCGGCCACGATGACTGCCAATCGTGTTTGTTTGGGTGTCATGTCACCTCCCGCTCATTACTTTCTGCTTTGGCCATCCGGCGCAGAGATTTGCGCATCCAGCATTTTGGCCAGCGGCGTTTTATCCGGCACTTCTTGCCTTAACGCCAGCCAGTGCGCCCGCGCCTTGGCGGTTTCGCCCTGCTGCTGCCAAGCCAGTCCACGCCAAAAGCGCGCCGACATATTTTTAGGCGCGACGCCCAAAGCTTTATCAATCCAGAAAATGGCGGCATCGGAAATCACCCCGCCCTCTTGCTCAATCAGGGCTTCCCCCAGCCCGACAAAAGCCTCACCGTTATCTTTAGCACCTTCACCCAAATCCACCACACGTTGCCAAGCATCTGCCGCCTTATCATGCGCCCCAAGCGAGGTGCGCATCCGCGCCAGCAACCGCCAGCCTTTTGCATCATCAGGGTTTTGGCGGAGCTTTTCTTCCAGCCGCACCAAAATCGCCCCGGGCGGCAAATCTTGCAATGAACCTTGCAGGCGAGGCATTAAGGGTGCATCAGCACGCCCCGCCGCGCCAAGCCATACATAAAACACCAAGGCTAAAAGCGGTAAAACCGCCAATATGAAACTGCCAAGCCGCCTCTTATTTTTATCTGGTCGAAGTGGCGCAATCAGCCACCACGCCAAACCGAAACTTGCCGACGCACATATCGGCCAAAACAAAGCCTGCATCATCACCACGCCTTAAAAGCCCATATAAGTGATAACCTCGTCAATCGGTGCGCGCGGGCTTTCCAGCGTATTGACCAACGCCTCCGGGTCGGCATGGCCGATGGCCAAACCAGAGAAAAATATCTTGTCCGCGCCAATCCCGAGATGTTTTTTCACCGTCGGCGTCCACATCGCCCATGCCTCTTGCGGGCAAGTGTGCAAGCCCTTTTCGCGCGCCAGCAAAGTCATGGATTGCATCATCATACCGACATCCGACCATTGACCTTGCTGCATGTTTTTATCAAGCGCGAAAAAAGCCGCACAGGGCGCACCGAAACAGTCAAAATTGCGCGCCATTTGCATGGCACGTCCGATTTTGTCCTCGCGTGGAATTTGCAGCACATCATACAACAACCTGCCTATACC
>CAYQFO010000228.1:1370-1639 GCA_964416815.1 uncultured Rhodobiaceae bacterium
GCGGCTTTCCCATGGGTCCTGCAAATCCGGCGGATAAATATGATATTCCGAACTTTCACCAGCCGGGTTTTCCGGCATTTTGGCGGCCACATCGGCAATCAGATTTTGTAAAGGCGCACCCTGCAGAACCCAAATATGCCAAGGTTGCAGATTGCCGCCCGACGGCGCGCGCGTCGCCGCCTCAACAATATATTTAATATCGGCTTCAGCCACTGGTTTATCGACAAAAGCACGGCAGGAAAAACGGCTGTTAAGAGCCTCGGAAACCG
>CAYQFO010000229.1:0-1610 GCA_964416815.1 uncultured Rhodobiaceae bacterium
TTTTGAGATTTTCTAATGTTTTTCTTGGAATTAATATTTTATCAAGATCTATTGACACTCTCCCAGGTGTTTTGTTATTTCCCCATTGACAGTATTTGCATGTAGCATCACAAAAATATGTTATATCGACAACCATAGTATTATCTGTTTTTTTATTTTCATGAATATTTGCTTGCAACGGGTTTATCTTTTAATATTACTTTATTTATTTTGTATGCATTTATTCTACAATATCTGTAATGATTTCATATTTCTAGAAGATCTGCCTGTTAGATTGAATTGTTGTAGATGTACATAATGTAAGACATCGATATACGTATTATCGTGTATCAGGCTGAACACGTGTAAGCATACCATACATATTTGAAACATTGACAAACCTCATGTAGAGATTGCCATATCGCATACATTTGATGATTACAATCATTCATAAGGCATTACTCTGTGATAGGATACACGATGTCATCAGAATTTAGTACCACGTGAGGGTAAAACAAAAATGAACCTTCTGATCCTAGCACTTTTGATGAAAAAGTGTTCACATTCTACAGGAGTTTACCAATATCAAATAACTTCTAATATTGTCTTAAACATATCATCCAACTCTCCGTTTAATTGTAATGATAATAATATGTAATCCTCAATTTGTTTTTTAGTTTCAAACCAATTTTTAAATTCATTAGAATTCACATCCATAGGTTTAAAATAATTAGATAGTGCATTATGCTCTTGAGTTATTTTCTTATGATATTCAATAATCTTATTCATAGATTCTTTTATCGTTTTTGTATTATTAGTTTCTAAATTTTCTATCTCATTATGATGCTTGTTCCTGATACCATCTACAAATTTTTCTAGTTCCTCATCTTGAGGCATTATCAATTTATCATACATGTTTCGGTCATTTAATTATATAAATATATGAATTTATATTTTTTGATAACCGTGATCCATGATCTGTTATCATTGATTCTAGTTCCCACCTTCAGATACTATAAGGTTTCAGGTGTTATGAACGTCAGGTATAAAATATGGATCTTCGATTTAGATTAAACTCCATTAAATGTATCCAATAATCATGTATATTTTAAATCCTAGATGAGGTATTATTATGGATGCCCGTGTATTATTTTCCAGCCTTTCGACGATTATCCTCTTTACAGAGTAATTGACAATTTTCTATTATTGTTTTTCCACCTTTACTCCAAGGAGTAATGTGATCTGCATCCATTTCTTCTATTTCAAAATGATTGCTGCACGCAATACAAATACCCTTTTGTTTCTCATATTTCTCTCTCTTTTGTTTTTCTGTAAATGAACGAATATTTAGATTATTTTCTTTTTCTGTAAATATATAATAATAAATACCTTTTTTGTTTGTTACCTCATCATCTTCCATCAATGTTTCGATTTCTTCTTCTAATTTCTTTGCATCATGTTTTTTATGCTTAAATTTGTTGTAGAGTAAACCAAATTCAACACCTCTCATTTCTTTACGATATTTGATAAATATGGTCTTAACCCAAGTAATCACCCTCTCAAAATATTTCCACAATTCTTCTGCATCTTTGTCATGTTGATGATTTGACATATATTTTTCTATATTTTTT
>CAYQFO010000230.1:0-1588 GCA_964416815.1 uncultured Rhodobiaceae bacterium
CGGCCGGTATGATGACGCTTGACCCGCTGGCCTGTGGTGATCGCGGTGCGATGGTCAACACGGCGTCGGTGGCGGGTGAAGACGGCCAAATCGGTCAGGCCTCCTATTCGGCCTCGAAAGCCGGTGTGATTGGCATGACGCTACCGATTGCGCGCGATTTGTCGCGCGAAGGCATTCGCGTCAACACTATTTTGCCGGGTATTTTCGACACGCCGCTATTGGCTGGTGCGCCCGACAATGTGCGCCAAGCATTGGGGGCGATGGTGCCTTATCCGTCGCGTCTGGGCCTGCCGGACGAATATGCCAAGCTGGCGGCGACAATGTGCGAAGTCAATTATTTTAATGGCGAAGATGTGCGCCTCGATGGTGCTATTCGCATGGCACCGCGTTGATTAAATCGGAGGGGTTTCATGCCCCTCCGGCCCTATTGGCGATTTTGTCCATAAAGTCGGCGAGGTCAATGTCCAGCGTGGACACGCCACCAGCATCATGCGTGGTCAGCGTCACCTCAACGGTTTTATACACATTCGACCATTCCGGATGATGGTTTATTTTTTCGGCCTGTAGTGCCACCCGTGCCATCCAGCCGAAAGCGGCGTTGAAATCGGCAAACACGAAAGTCTTGCAAATCGCGTCGCGGTCGGGCGCGGGGTTCCAACCGGTTAATTTGTTCAATGCGGCTTTTTTTTCTTCGGCACTCAGTTTTTCAGGCATCATGCCCTCCTATGGGCAGATATTTGGGGCGCGCAAATGCACGGCTTTAATATCGTCCAAAATTTCTTTGCTCAGCTCTACGTCAATTGATGTGACGGCAAGTTTTAGCTGCTCCATATTGGTTGCGCCGATAATATTGGAGGTTACAAAATCGCGCGTGGTGACAAATTGATTGGCCATTTGCGAGGCATCCAGCCCGTGTTTTTTTGCAATCGCCAAATAGCTGTCAATGGCGGCCTCAACCCCCGGGGTTTCATAACGTTGCAGGCGGTTGAAAAGCTGCTTGCGCGAGCCCTCTGGCAGGGCGCCATTTTGATATTTGCCGGTCAAATAGCCCTGCGCTAAGGGCGAATAGGCCAACAGACCAACCCCCTCGCGGTGATAGATTTCCGAATTGCCCAATTCATAGGCGCGGTTCAGCAAATTATAAGCATTTTGCACCGAGACGATACGCGGCAGGTTTTTATCGCCTTCGGCATAATGCAAAAATTTCATAATGCCCCACGAGGTTTCATTGGACAGGCCGACATAGCGCACTTTGCCAGTTTGTTGAATTTCGGCCAGCACACCCATAATATCTTCAATGCGGTTTTGTTCATCGCCATAATGCTTATAGCCCAGCCCGCCAAACAGATTCATCGGGCGGTCCGGCCAATGCAGCTGGTATAAATCAATATAATCGGTTTGCAGCCGTTTCAAACTTTTGTCCACCGCTTCCAGAATTTGTGCGCGGCTCTGCTCGGTGGGTGCGCCATTGTCGCGCAGCCAATCAGAAGGCGCCCGCCCCGACACTTTGCTGGCCAATATCACCTTGTCGCGATGGACTGGTCTATTATCCGTTTTTTTTGGAGGGTGTTGCGGCGCAACGCGCCTT
>CAYQFO010000231.1:0-1570 GCA_964416815.1 uncultured Rhodobiaceae bacterium
GCCCCGCTCACCACCGCATGGCATGGAAGCGCGCGCGCCAGAGCGCACCGAAACCAAAAGCGGATTGTCGCTGTCGCCAAAGCGCGCCTCCAACCCTTTCGCCATGCGGGTGAGCGCCGGCGGCAGGGCGGCTTCCAACCCGTCAGGAAACGCCCCGTCATGGGTGCTAAAATGGCGGCAGACTTCGGTCGTTATGGTAAAGCCCGGCGGCACCGGCAGACCCAAGCGACTCATCTCGGCCAGATTGGCACCCTTGCCGCCGAGTAATTCTTTCATCTCGGCAGAGCCGTCCGCATTGCCATTGCCGAAATGAAAAATATGTGGCGTGTCGGCCATGTCAGATTTTTTTAATCTCCGCCAGATTGCCAACGCGCTCCATCGCTTTTACCAATTCCTTTAATAGCGCGAGTCGATTATTGCGGATAGCCGCGTCATCGACATTGACCATAACCGCACCGAAAAAAGTGTCTACCGGTTCCCGCAAAGCAGCCAATTGCTCCAGATAGGCTGCATAATTCCCAACAATGCCCTTGAGAGTTTGAGAAAATCCAAACTCAGGTAATCCGGCAACGGCATCGGCCAGCGTCCTTTCTTCATCGGTTTCAAACAGGGCGGCATCAAATGCATCGCCCTCACTTGGCGTTTTTTTCAAAATCCCTTTGGCGCGATGATAGGCAATCAGCAAATTGGTTCCATCGGGACTACTCATAAATTCTTGTAAGGCTCTTGAGAGTTCAACCAGAGTGACTATTTCATCCAGCCCCACGGATGCCGAACGGCCTCCTTCGACGGCAACAGGGCGTTGTAGGCCAGAGTCAGAAAAAATAGCCTGCACTATATCAGGCGAGATATTTTTGGTGTCGCGTAAATAAATCTTCAGCCGCTCAATGATGAAACCAAGCAAATCCTCAGCTTGCTTTTGCGTCAATGGTTCGGCTTTATCATCCGCTTCCACCGCTCGCAACATTGGCAACAGCCTTATGCGTGAATTAGTTTCCAAAAATATCCGTATCACGCCCAAAGCGGCGCGGCGGAGCGCATAAGGGTCTTTCGAGCCAGTCGGTTTTTCGTCAATACTCCAAAAGCCTACCAGCGTGTCGATTTTATCGGCTAGTGCCACCACGCACCCTTCCGGCGTGGCGGGAAGCGCATCATCCGGACCCAATGGCTTGTAATGGTCGCGTATCGCGGCACCGATTTTTTCATCTGGTGCGTAATAACCGCCCATAATGCCCTGCAATTCGGGAAATTCCTGCACCATGCCCGATACCAAATCAGCCTTGCACAGCCGCGCCGCTTGCGTGGCAATTTTGGCATCAGCCCCCAAAGTCGGTGACAGGCGTTCAACCAATTTGACCATGCGTCTGGTCTTGTCGCCGACACTGCCCAATTTGGCGTGAAAAATGATTTTGTCCAATTCCGGTAGCCGGTCTTGCAATGGTATTTTTTTTTTTTTTGCCCAAAAGAACCGCGCATCCGACAGGCGGGCGCGTCAGCCGCGCCCATTACCGGCAACAATCGCTTTGCCTTTACCTTTTGTCATCATATTGGCAACGGCGATGAAATAGGG
>CAYQFO010000232.1:0-1564 GCA_964416815.1 uncultured Rhodobiaceae bacterium
CACCATAGGCACTCAACCCAAGATAAATTTCATTCATGTAGAGCTCTAATATCTGCCGCTTGGAAAACGTTTCTTCCAGCCGAAATGCCAATAAAATCTCTTTCACTTTGCGTTCAAGGGTAACATCACTGGTCAGTAAAAAGTTTTTGGCCACTTGCTGGGTGATGGTGGAGGCCCCTTCCAAACGTCGCCCCGATACCGCATTGGCGACATTCTGGCCGAACGCGCGAACAATGCCCATAAGATCAATACCGGAATGTTCATAGAATTTTTTGTCCTCGGCCGCCAGAAAAGCATTGATAAGATGCTCCGGCACAACCGAAATCGGCACGAAAATACGGCGCTGCTGCGCATATTCGCCAATTAATGTGCCGTCACCGGCATGTGAACGGCTCATAACCGACGGCGTGTAATTGGCCAAATGCTCATAATCGGGCAGACTGGCATTAAAGCGCCACAAAACCAGCGCAACAATAAGCAGTCCACCAGCCCCCAGCGTTACCCAAGGACCGCCGATATTACCAACGAGCTTCATCAGCCTATTCATGTAACATCCTCTATATATTTGAGTGCGATATGCCACTCAAATACGGCTTAACTATGACATTTTGGGTTCAGTTTCTCTATGAAAAATGGGGCTAACGCTCCCATTGGGCGATTTTTCTTGTGGTAAAATAGTCCTTTACCGACCGCACCAGCGCGCTAGAGACTTTTTGCCGCCAACTCTTTGAGCGAAATTGTTTTTCATCTTGCCGGTTTGTCAAGAAACCAAGTTCAATCAGCACGGATGGCACATCGGGCGCCTTCAGCACACGGAAACCAGCAAAACGATGTGCCCGGTCCAATAAGTGCGTCGCGCGGCGGGCATTGTTAACCACTAAATTTGCGAATTTAACAGACAAATTCTTGGTTTCGCGTTGCGCCAAATCAATCAATATATTGGCGACTTCCGACGGCTGGTCGTCAAAATCGAATCCGGCGATAATGTCTGAACGGTTTTCCTTATGCGCCAAAGCCGCCGCTTCCTCATCCGAGGCGTGTTCTGACAGTGTATAAATTGACATACCCCGCACGGATCTGCGCCGAATGGCATCCGCATGGATGGAAATGAACAAATCAGCTTTATGCTTACGGGCGATGGTAACGCGTTGGCGTAACGGAATATATACATCGCGACTGCGCGTCAGATAAACCTGATATTTTCCGGTTCGGCGCAGTCGGCGGGCAAATTCGCGGGCGAATGTCAATGTGACGCTCTTTTCATGCGCATATCGGCCACGCGCCCCGGGGTCAACGCCGCCATGACCGGCATCAATAACAATAATCGGCTTGCCCTTGCGTTGCTTGGAACGCTTTGTCCGGATTGGCGGTTCTTTCGAGGCACGATTTTTTTTACGGGATTTTTTGGCCGCACGATGGTCGGCAACTTGTTTTTTGAAGGTATTTTCGGAGGTTTTTTTCAAATCCAAAACGAGGCGATAAGGAAACCCCGAAGATGGCGACAATAAGAAATTTTTGCCAATCAGTGCTGGCGCCGCCATATCCAGCACCACACGGCTTGTAT
>CAYQFO010000233.1:0-285 GCA_964416815.1 uncultured Rhodobiaceae bacterium
AGCGTCACTGCGACCAGTGCCACAAACAGCACATTTACCAGATGTTTTTGTCCGGTGGGTTCTGCCTGTCTGATAAGCGGGCCGATATAAAGACCGGCCGCCAGCCATGACACAGCAATCCACGTTATCGCCAATTGCGTATGCCATGTGCGCGTCAACGCATAGGGCAAATAATCGGCCAGAGGAAACCCGTAAAAATCCTGGCCTTCAACCGCATAATGCGCGGTCACCGCGCCCAGCAAAATTTGCACGCCCAACAACACCGCCACCAGCCAGAAAAACTTC
>CAYQFO010000233.1:295-1560 GCA_964416815.1 uncultured Rhodobiaceae bacterium
TCTCAGTGCTACGCATGGACGGCGTCGGCGTCAGTTGCTCCAACGGATTGGTTTGTGCAAACCCATCCTCCGGTTTTTGTTCCAATTCCCATACATCGCGCTGACGATTGAAAAACCATGCCAACAGACCGATAAAACCAAGCAACAATATCACGCTGACAAAAGTCCAGATAAAAGCCTCCGGCGTCGGACGATTGTCAACCAGCGGCTCATGCGGCCAATTGCTGGTATAGGTGACCGTATCATTTGGCCGATGTGTTACCGCCGCCCATGACGTCCACCAGAAAAAGGCCGTCAGTGCTCGTAATTTTTGCGGTGTCGCAGTATCCCCCAACGGCATATCAGCAATGGCATAGGCTTCGCGCAATTTTTTGAATAATGGGTTTTTACTGTCGCCGAACAGATTGCCATAATATGCACTCGTTTGTTCAATAGCGCGCGCCCGGTCATTCGATACCGTAATTGTGCCATCATCCGGATTGAAACGGTTACGCTTTATCTCAACGCTGAGTTCAGCTTGTAGAGCCGCACGTCGCCCCTCCGGCAAGGCCATATAATCGCCACCGGCGCGCATATTGAGAATGGCCAACGCTTCACGATGTAATTGGTCAGCCGTCCAATCGGGCGCAAGATAGCTGCCATGCCCCCAAATGGAGCCGAGCTGCATACCGCCCAATCGGCGCCATAAATCCATGCCTTTTTGAATATCGTCGGCAGTAAAAACCACCTGCCCGCTTTCACTGACCACCATATCGGGGCGTGGCGGCATTTCTTGATAAATGCGCCCGCCAACCAACAGTAAAACCGAAAATGACATGGCAAGCGAAAGAATGAAAATGAACCACAAACGTGGAATCGTAAAAACAGTGCGATAATCCATAGCAGACCCTTTTATTATTTTTGATCAGCATTCGGCAAATCATACGCACCAAATGCGCCCAACACCTCTATGACTTATCCGCCTTGTTGCCTCGAAATCTCATCGGCCAATTCATCGAAAGCGCTCTTTGCCCCGATTTTTTCCCACAGCTCGGTATCTGTCTTTTGACTGGCCTGCAGAGCAATACGAATGCTTTGCTTTATGTCCTTATCAGACAAACCGACGACAACATATAAGGCACCTGTGTTGGGATTGGTAAGCCACCGGTATATTTTACTACCGACCAGATTTTCATTTGTGACTTGCTTGGCAGCCGACGAACTAAGCGCCACCACGGTACTCACATCATCGATACCTTTATCTTCAGCAAATCGCTTCACTAAGC
>CAYQFO010000234.1:0-1555 GCA_964416815.1 uncultured Rhodobiaceae bacterium
GCGCGTTACCATGATGGCACGGCGGCATTTGCGCGATTTGCGGCGTGATGCGGTGGTTGAATATCGCTAATGACAGATGATGGCCTGCCGCCGCTGCGTGAAATTATCGCAACCCATAGATTGCGTGCCAATAAAAAACTCAACCAGAATTTCATCCTCGACCTTAATCTCACCCGTCATATTGCGCGCCAAGCCGGTGACTTACAAACATGCGATGTCATCGAAATCGGCCCCGGCCCCGGCGGGTTAACACGCGGCCTTTTATTGGAGGGTGCCCGCAAAGTGATTGTCATAGAAGCCGACCGACGATTTTTACCTGCTTTGGAAGAAATCGGCGCGGCCTATCCCAACCGGCTTCAAATTATTGAGGGCGATGCGCTGAAACTAAAGCCGGACGCGCTGACCCCCAATCCCTATCGCATTGTCTCCAACCTCCCCTATAACATTGCCACGCCATTGCTGATTGGCCGATTGCGCGACGGGTTTTGCGACGGCGCGTGGAAGCCGCGTTTTTTATCCATGACACTGATGTTTCAAAAAGAAGTCGCCCAGCGCATTGTTGCCCAACCCGGCGATGCCCATTATGGACGCCTCAGCGTGCTAACCAATTGGTTGGCTGTGATGCGGATTGTTCTTGAAGTGGACAGACAGGTTTTCGTACCACCGCCGAAAGTGACTTCGGCAATCGTCGAATTTGTGCCGCGCCCCACACCTCTGGCATCGGCACGTCTGGAAACGCTGGAATACGTAACCGCTGCCGCCTTTGGGCAAAGACGGAAAATGTTGCGCGCCAGCCTAAAACAGATATGCTCAAATCCACGTGCGTTACTGGCAGAAGCTGGACTGGACGAAACGGCACGTGCCGAAGATATTGATATTTCGGCACTGTGCCGTTTGGCCTGCCTGTTTGATGCAGAAAATGCAGACAATAAATAGGGAGAGAATGATGAAAAGTCAGGCAATTATTGAATTTGGTGAAGCATTACAAGAAGTCGAAGCCGAAATCCCGTCTCCGCAGGGTAGCGAAGTATTGCTGGAAGTCACCCATTGCGGTGTCTGTCATTCCGATGTGCATTTTCATGATGGCTATTTTGATGTTGGCGGCGGCGAAAAACTTGATGTGCGCGGAGCGCGCAAGCCTCCCTTTACACTGGGGCATGAAATTGAAGGCAACGTCATTGCCGTCGGCCCGGATGTGAAGGATGTGAAAATCGGCGAGCGTCGCGTCGCCTATCCATGGATTGGCTGCGGTGAGTGTCAAGATTGCGATAATGGCCGCGAAAATTTGTGCAATGGCCGGGCGTTGGGTGTCAATCAGCCGGGCGGCTTTTCAACCCATTGTCTGGTGCCACATGAGCGTTATTGTCTTGACGCCGGTGACATTCAGCCCGGACTGGCCAGCACTTATATGTGTTCGGGCATCACCGCCTATAGCGCACTCAAACATTTGAAGGCGACCGGTTCGGACGAAGCCGTTTTGATTGTCGGACTTGGCGGTGTCGGCATGATGGGTGTGCAATTTGCCCTTGAAATGTTCGACACACCGCCATTGGTG
>CAYQFO010000235.1:0-1505 GCA_964416815.1 uncultured Rhodobiaceae bacterium
GTCGTCGCCGTCGCCGCTGTTGAAGACATAGGTGTCTGTTCCCGCGCCGCCTTCCAGGAAGTCGTCGCCCCTGCCGCCGTAGAGCGCATCGTTGCCGGCGCCGCCTTGAATCGTATCGATGCCCAGATTGCCGTAGATCGAGTCTGCGCTTCCCTGTCCTTGAATTCTGTCGTTGCCCGCCAAGCCGAAGATCAAATCGGAGCCGGAGGTGCCGATGAGTGGCAAATCGTTTTCGGAGGTGCCGAAGATCGGGCTTCCCAAGAATGTATCGCTGCTGCCGTAATAGAAGCGGAAGATATTTGCGCTTGCGTCGTAGCCTTCGATGGTAACGGAGTCCTCACCGACACTGATGATCAGATTGCCGCCTTGCCTCTGGAAAGAGAAATCACCGAGACTTGCGGCATCTTTGAATTGTAGAACGCCACCATCGGTATCGCCGCGGATGGTGTCTGCGCCGTCTCCGCTGTTGAAGATATAGATATCTGCGTCAGCCCCGCCCAACAGGATGTCGTCGCCCGCGCCGCCGATGAGCGTATCTACGCCCGCCAAGCCTTCTAATCTGTTGGCTTGCCCGTCGCCTGTGAGCGTGTCGCCGAACGACGTTGAGCCGATGAGGTTCTCGATGCTGGCGGTAGTTGAGATGCTGTCGCCCGCAGCGTGTCCGCCTGAGAAGCTGCGCTCGGCAAGGTTGATCGTGACTCCTGCGTCAGAGGCTCTGTAGCTGAGCGTATCGCTGCCTTCGCCGCCGAGGAAGGTGTCTGCGTCCGCGCCACCTTCCAAGATGTCGTTGTCCGCGCCTCCTCTCAGGGTGTCGTCGCCTGCGCCGCCGTAGAGGTTGTCTGCCCCCGCATTGCCGTCCAGCCAATCGTCCTTGCCAGCGCCTCTCAGGGTATCGCTGCCGCCCAAGCCTACCATCCAGTGTTCTACATCGTTGCCGCCGCTGTCCTGCGTCGTGCCTACGATCTCCCCGCCACCCTGCGTTGCCACCGAAAGCCATCCTAGGCTAAGGGCGGTATCATCGGGGGTAACGGTCACCTCGAAGACACCATTGACGAAATCTTGAATCGTCAAGGAGGGATCGTTATTCGAGAAGATTGCACTAAAATCATTGTAATCGTAATCGCCAAAAACGACGACCACATCGCCCGCGTCGTTGCGCGAGATCCTGAAATGATTTTGCGTCAATCCATCGCCCGAACCAGTTGCCTTATATTCTGCGCTCAGAACACCGCCGTCGGTATCGCCCCTGACGATATCCGCGCCACTGCTGGCAGCCCCGTTCTGGAAAACATAAGTATCGCGCCCTGTACCGCCTCGCAAGATGTCGTCGCCCCCGTGGCCGGTGAGCGTGTCGTCGCCTGCGCCGCCAATAAGGACGTTGCGAGCATCACTGCCAAACAAAGTATCGTCGTGGATCGAACCGATGATATTTTCGATGCTACCCGCAACGATAATGCTATCGCCATTGCTGAATGCGTCACTCGCAAAACCGCCATATATTCCTG